>JBNMNB010000031.1:0-42721 GCA_051270635.1 Verrucomicrobiales bacterium
GCTTCCAACGCAGACGCTGACGATACGTTCGGCGAGGACGCAGCCATTTCGGGTGAGCGTATCATCATTGGCGCATTCCAAGAGGAGAGCCACGATCCCGCTGATCCTTTTGAGAACATCGGAAAGCGCACCGGAGCGGCCTATGTTTTTGCTCGGAGTGGTGACACATGGAGCCAAGAGGCTTATCTCAAGGCGGTTCACATCGATACTGAGGACTTTTTTGGCAAAGATGTTGGAATTTCAGGAGATACGATCGTCGTCAGTGCTGCCGGCGACGATAGCAACCTTACTGGGATCAACGGGGTGACCGGCGATGAGGCCAACGATTTGCATCCATCATCAGGGGCTGTCTATGTGTTCCACAGATCAGTTACCGGCTGGAATCCCCAGGCCTACATCAAAGGCCCTGTTAACGAGATAGTACCTCAAGGATCAGATTACTTTGGATCCTTTGCGGAAATCTCCGGCAATACGATTGTCGTCGGCGCAATTGGCGAAGACAGCGCTTCCACTGGCATTGGCGGAGATCCGAATGACAATTCCGCCAGCAATTCCGGAGCAGCTTATGTGTATGGTAGAGTTGCCAATGGCTGGGCTCTTCGATATACACTGAAGCCCTCCAACACCGGGCGATTTGATGGTTTTGGATACGTCGCTGCAGTGTCAGGAAGAGACGTTGTCGTTGCCTCGTGGGAGGAGGACAGTGGTGTTGTTGGAGACGGAAACGATAACTCAATGCTGTCAGCAGGAGCTGTGTACGTGTTTTCCGATTCGGTAGGTGCCCTCCCGAATGCAGTTGTGAACAACGTCGGCATTAACGGTTCGACGTACACGATTGAGTTCTCAGGTGATCCGGGCGTTGCGTCCTGGCGTGTCACCGCATCAAGTGACCTGGTTCACTTTGATGAATCACCGCCCACGACCATTAGTGAACCGTCACCGGGGCATTATCGGGCCGAGATCGAAATCCCGAGTGCGCCTGATAGCTATTTCTTGAAAATCGAGCACTGAGACGGCACACGAACTCATATCATCAAGCCGGATGATCCCTATCAATGGCGAGACAACACTCAGCTGGCCGGGCAATACAGGATTCTCCTATGTCGTGGAGTATTCCGATGATCTACAGACATGGCCCAACGACACCAATGATCCGCTGATAGCGGATCAATCCGGCACAATGATCTACGAAGTTACAAGCAAAGCAGATGCGCCCATCCGCTATTACCGCGTGCTGCGATCATCTGCTGCAGTGGTGAATCTAGTGAATTAAATCGAGATCGAAAAGGGACGCCGCAAACGGCGACCGATGAGGAGACTGTGATCCGATTCGATACTGGATTTGATGCCACGTTATGGCAGCCTTCCAGTGGGTTAATTCAAGCGCGAATGCCTGCATGGTGCTATGCTGATTTCCAGGAAGCCTGAAACCCGTAATCCCATGATCAACACGAAACCAATCTCCCTCTTATATCTTTTCTTTGCAACGGCTCACGCCTCATCAACGCATGCGGATGAATTCGTTCTGGTTGATGAAGGCCGGGCATGCCAGGTATTGGTGCCCGATAGCGAGACCTCTGGATTCGGCTGGAGAGAGACGTCGCCGCTGTCTGATCCCGATGCATGGACAGCCGGCGAGACGGGCGTTGGATTCGACAGTGGCGAAACGTTTTTGCCCCACTTCAATTTGGAAGTTGAGGAGTTGTTGCGCGGAGTCAACGGCTCGATATATGTGCGCATTCCATTTCAAGCAAACGAGGATGCGGTCGCCAAAATCACGAAGCTGACACTCTCGGTCAAATACGATGATGGCTTCGCTGCTTATCTCAATGGAACACTTATCGCCAGCGCCAATGCTCCCCTTGATGTTGACGGGGTCGGAGAGTTGCCTTGGAATGCGACTGCGACCAGCAGCCACGCGGATAGACTGGCTGTTGTCTTTGAGGATTTCGAACTCGACTCGAATGCCCCGAGTCTATTGCAGCTTGGCGAGAACATCCTGGCCATTCATGCGCTCAACAGTTCGCCCTCTGGTTCCGACTTTCTCATCTCGCCGAGACTTGTCGGTGAAGACGTATTCGTCCCGGTCTGGCCAAGCATTCGCACACGCATGAGCGTTAGCGCCTCCGATCCGGTCGCAGTCGTTTACGCCGAGGATGGCACCGATCGGCTATTCATTGTTGAACAAAGAGGAAGAATCCGTGTGCTGGAAAGTGGAGAGCTAAGAGATTTCCTCGACATCACCGAACGTGTCCGCAGCGGCGGCGAGCAGGGGCTGCTGGGTCTCGCGTTTGCACCGGGTTTCCCTGCGCCTGGAAAGGATCACTTTTATGTCAACTACACGCGTCGCCGGCCAAGCAATGATGGGGCGACGGTGGTCTCTCGATTTCGCCTCGGCGATCGTGTCGCAACGCCGTTGCAGGTAGGAAACCCTGAGACAGAAGAAATCCTGCTCACCGTTGATCAGCCATTTGAGAACCACAACGGTGGCGACATGCACTTTGGTAAAGATGATTTTCTCTACATCGGTCTTGGTGATGGCGGTGCTGGCGGCGATCCAGGCAACCGCGCGCAGAATCCACAGAATCTGCTCGGTAAAATGCTGCGCCTCGACGTTGAGGGTGATCCAGATCCTGATCTGCCCTACGCGATTCCGCCGACCAACCCATTCGTCAGCGACAGTTCAGTTCGTGGAGAAATCTGGGCACTTGGCCTGCGTAATCCGTGGCGCTGGTCGTTCGACCGGCTCACAGGGGAAATGTATATTGGAGATGTTGGCCAGAACGACTACGAAGAAGTCAGCTACGAACCTGCGGGCACTCCTGGCGGACTCAACCATGGCTGGCGTCGAAAAGAAGGTTTGCACGATTTTAACACCGGCACCCGCCTCGACCTGGGCACAGTGGTCGATCCGATTATCGAAGTGAGCCAACGCCGCGGTGACCGCTCTCTCACCGGTGGCTTTGTCTATCGTGGCACGCGCTTTCCCCGCATGCAGGGCAGCTACTTTTTCGCCGACTACGTGTCCGGGCGGATCTTTGGCGCCCAGCGCGACGATAAGGGAACGTGGGTCACGGAAGAGCTCTTAGCTACGGAATTTGGAATCTCCGCATTTGGCGAAAATGTTCGCGGTGAACTCTTTATTGCCGACTATAACAGCGGCGAAATCTACGAGCTGCTCGATGACCGTGACTCCACCTACCTGCAGGTGACCGACACTGGCTATGATCCAAGCACGGACGCATTCTCGTTCACTTTCGGCGGCGCTATTGGTGAAACCTATCAGGCCGAGATAACTCAAGACCTGCTAACGTGGGAACAAGTTGGCCCCCGTGTCACCGTGACCGAAGACAATGCCTTTGCCGTCACCCTCACAGTCACTCGTGCGGATGCTGGCGGCAACAAGGACATTGTCGCGAAAGGCAGCAAAATACTCCAAAACTGACCTGACAGAAAAAAAGTGACAGGCATGAGCCTGGCACTTTACAGGCATCACGTCTATCAGAGATCAGAGGTATCCAAGTCCAAGGGCTGAAAGCAGTCCAAATCAAATCGGCCCAACCGATTCAGTGTCAGCAACCTCTACTGTAATCGAGTTTTCGTAAAGTACGGGGCCTTGGCGGCGACTTGAAATCTGTTGAGGCCCGCCGCCTGACTGGTAGACTAGCACCATGAAACATTGTCCTGCTTTTCTTTTCAGCAAGGCGCTGCTTGCATCGTTTCTCGTCCTGCTCGCAGGTAGCTCCCCGCTTTTGGCCTCCGTACCTATGATTGTCACGCCACTGGCGGATGGCGAGAATGTGCCGGTCCGGTTCGAGACTTCCTGGGCCGGGACTTCCTTAATCGAGGAAGTGCCGGTTGCCATGATCGGTCCAGGGGATGTTGCGGTGCCCGGGCAGTTCGTGACCGAGGCAGATGGGAAGGCGTCCATTTACTGGATTCTCCCCAAGGCCGAAGCGGGCAAGGCACAGCAGTGGCGCGGCAACATCAGCATAAAGGCCCCCGGTTGGGACGAGGTTTTTTCGTTCCGGGATGGCGGCACTTCCCCCGGGGATGCCAACCGGCCCGATTTCGTCGATCTGCTATTCGCCGGCCGTGCAGTGACGCGAACGCAGATCGCCCACGAACCTGAACCCCAAGTTGGATCCAAGCACAAGATCTGGAAGATCTACAACAAAGTCTACGACAAGGCAGGGAAGGATTTCATCACCAAGGGGACCGGCGGATTGTACCCACATCATCGCGGCATTTATCTCGGTTGGTCGAGAACCGGTTTTGACGGAGGCTGGCACGACACCTGGCACATGACCGGTCCCTCTCAGCAGTTGAAGAAGATTACCGATCGCGTGGCCGGGCCGGTAATGGGCCGCTACATCGTGCATATCGATTGGAAGACGAAGGAGGGCAAAATCATCCTCGAGGAAGCCCGGACCATCACAGTGTATCGCCAGCCCGAGCCTGCCTTGATGCTGATGGATTTGTCCACTTCACTGAAGGCCGTCAACGGAGACGTGGAACTGGCAGGCGACCCCGAACACGGCGGTTGCCAGTACCGTCCCCACAATGAGGTGGCCCGCAACAAGAGCGCGAAGTATCTCTTTCCCACAGAGGAAATCAACAAGAGGAACGTCAACAAAACCAAAGACATGCCCTGGGCTGCGCTGAGTTACAAGCTTGACGAAAACACCTACGAGGTGCAGCACCTCAGCCATCCGGATATTCCGAAAGGAAATGTCTATTCCGCCTACCGGGACTACGGGCGCTTTGGCGCCTATTTCAAAACGACTGTGGCCAAGGGTGAGACTCTTTCTCTGCAATACCGGATCCGTGTGGCCGAGGGCGAACTGGGCGAGCGCGAGGCGTATGCCCGGCGCTATGCCGCGTTTGCCAAGCCAGTGAAGATGATTCTGGATGCGCCGAAGTAAGCAGGTGTCGAGGCCTGCCTATTCTCCCTCAACTCCCCTGCAATGGCAAGTTCCCTAGATGTTGGATGAACCGGGCAGGGTATGGAATCGTTAATACGGGCTCCCCCCGGATTCCACCATACGGATATCGCTCTCGGTTGTGATTCGAGATCCGGTCAATCACCGTTTCGAGGCGGAATAGGCCGGAATAGGCCGACATCTCCGCAAGTAGCTCTTCGTAGTAAACACGCGCCGACGAGGAGTTTGCGCAGGTTGGCATTGCCCAGTTTTTCGATGCTGCGGTCGAGCGCATTGATCTGCTCGCTCTGGTGGGCGATGGGATACAGCAGGCTTGGGTCGACACGACCGAGCTTGGCTAGCATTTCGGTATCGAGTTCGTCGCTCTTGCGAGGGTTAATGTAAATGGCGCGCAGTTGGCGGGCGTTAGCGACGAGAACGTCATGCCCCAGCCCAGGTCTCCGAAAAATCGGCTAGTCCATGGACTGTGCGATCCCACTTCCGTGACCATTCGCGCCGTGGGGAAATTCTTGGAAAGGCGACGCAAGCTCGCGCGATGATTGGTAATCTTGGGTGCTACTTATCGCCAAGATCAATGCCTATGGTGAGGCCGGTGAGGTTGGATCCAGGTAGAGCGGGCGGCGCAGCACGATTGGTAACGGCGGTGGGCTTTTAGCAGGGGGATTCGAGGGAGTTTTTGTGGTCATAGGAAGTCAGCGCATCAGGATGCTCTCGCATGCTTCACTGCCTTCTAATCTTATCTTGTGTGCCCAGCATGGGCACAGTCCGAATGGGGTTCAAGTCCCCAGTGTATGAACCATGAAAATAACCAAAATAAGAAAAACACCAGATGAAGCCAACTGCGGAAGGGCGACCAACCTTGGGGAGGAAGGCTAGGCGAAAACCGTGAGCCGATGAACAAGAACTGCATGCGAGGCCGATGCGGCGGGGTGAGCTGGCACAACACAGAATTGTTCAGCTACTTGTAGGCCACCGCCGCGTTCGACGGACCAGCGAGGTGAATGACTTCAAAGCGTTTGAAGCCGACTTCACTTTACGCGTCTTGATCTCGATCACGTCCTCTTGCTTCCGATTGAGCCAACTGGCAGCAATATGGACGACGAACTGAAGAGCATGTGACATCCGCAGAATCTACGCGCTTCGCCAATAGCCTGAAAATGCCTATACCCAGGGCTCTTGAAGCGTCAGTCGAGTTTTGTCACCGTACGGGGAACAGACTGAACGGTCTATTAAGCGTGGAACTACGTTTCATATTGCGCTTCCCATTTAGGCGCGAGTGGGGCAGACTAGCTACATTCCTTAAGTCTTCTTTCAGGAATTCCGCCTGAAGGTCGAAGCATTGCAACTGCGACGAACACTCTGATGAGATGTTTTTACCTGCAGAGAATGAGAGTGGCGATTTCCATGTGGTATTTCGCGAGGGAATCAACGCCGATGCAACGGTCGCCCGCACTGCGACGGCTGGTAACCGTATCACTCATTAACTGTGCGATGCTTGTTGCCGGTCAGGCCCTGGCGGGGGGCGGTGCACTTGAAATTCGCGATGGCTATTTTTGGGATCCGCTAACTCAAGAGTATTTTGTGTCCCGCGGGATTGCATACCAGACGTGGAACCCGCCTGTGTTCGCAAATCAGTCATTCGATCAGGTCGAGTATGATCTGCGCGAGTTCAAGAAGATGCGCGCCAATTCTCTACGCGTGGAATTTGTGTGGAGCGAAGTGGAAGTAGAGAACGACGTGTTTGATTGGACGAAGCCCGATTTTCTGGTCAAGAAGGCGGAGGAACTTGGGCTCAAGTTGTTTGTCATTATCGGTTTCCAATATCCTCCATTGAAGCGGCTCGGCGGTTGGTTTCCAGATGAGTTGCTTGCAACCAACGACAGGGTCGGACGCACCAGCTACGACGGCGAAGAAGTGTCCGATGTTCTCAACTACGAACATCCTGACGCTCAAGGTGAATACATTGAGTACATTACAAACGTCGTTGAGAGATACAAAGACAAGGCGGTCATTGGGGGCTGGATCTTGGGTAATGAATTCGCCTACTTCGACCTCTGGGAGCCACCATCCCTTTATCCCGCACGAAGGTTCCTCGGCTACGATCCGGTTTCGCTAAAGAGCTTTCACGAATTTCTGAGCAAACGTTACGATTCCGATATTGCTGCGCTCAATGCAAAATGGAACAGCGAGCATGCCAGTTTTGATTCGATCGCAATGCCGGAAGCTTATCCATTCAACCGCAATGATCCGGGATACCATGATGTGCTTCAGTGGCGCCAGAAGAGCATAGGAGATTTTATTGCCCGCGGTGCCAAGGCCGTCAAAGACAACGATCCGAATCACTTGATCACCTATTCAATGGTCGGAGGAGTCTTCAGTCCAAATGACGCCAACAACACCTGCGAGGACGGCCCGACGATCGTTGAGAGTTGCAAGGATATCGGTGCACCGCTGGATTTCTGGTCGATCAACAACTATGCGTGGGCCACCGAAGGCACCGAGTTAAGGACAGGTGACTATGGGATTACCAAGTACCAGGAGCAGCTTGGCCTGCCTGTAATGTTGTCGGAAACAGGGCATACTAGCACGGAAACATTTCTACCGGGGGCACCTGCGCGGCAGCCAATGACTGTGCCTGGCCAGTTGTGGGAAGCGCTGATGTCAGGCGCTATTGGCGTTCACCTATTCCACTGGAGCGATCGAAACGCGTTCGCGGGTGACTTCATCCGAGAGCGCGGATTTGGTATTGTTACGCAGCAGCGCCTTCCAAAAACATCCGTTTACCGCAACACTCTGGCGATGCTGACTCGATTGGAAGAGATTGGAATCGATAGTCTGCTCGGAGGCTCGGTGAGCCCTCCTGCCGACATTCAGTTTTTCTGGAGTAGGGCCAGCGACATGGTTTGGCCGAGCGCCAACATGGAGAATACCATGCTCTGGGGTGCGCTGAAGCGGGCTGGATATCACCCCAGACTCATAGATGACGAGGATTTCGCTCGCGGTGAATACCGGAACGCGAAGGCGTTGCTTTTGTCACGGGCTTATCACTTGGAGCCAGAAGATCTCGACAAGATTGCCAATGAGGTCATCGCGGAAGGCATCCACGTCCACGCCAATGCAGATCTTCCCGGACAGTACAACACTTATCACCAGCCCAACGGGAACTGGCCCGAGCAGATGAAGGCCATTTTCGGACTGGACGTCTCAAACGCGGATCCCGTTTGGGACTCTCACTTGATTGACGGTGAAACTCATATTGAACTCATTATCAGGGGGCTGCGGCCCCTGGGATCACTGATGGGCACTTACTCTGAACGAGTGACTACCTGGAAAATCTGGGGACGGTTGCGTGCGACTTCCAATAGTCGGACGATCTTGCTTCATGAGGTCGCCAACGACATTGATTCTGCACCGGCTCCGGCTCTCTTGGTCAAGGACCATGGCTCCGCGAAAACAGCGCTGAATACTTTCGCAATAGGCGACACAAACGCAGCGGGATTGTCTAATCCGGGCCGCATTTGGGATTTTCGCTCTGACGTGCTGAAGGCAATCTACACCGATCACTTCGGAATGAATCCGACAATCCGGCTGGCTGGCGATGGAGCGCAGTACGTTATCTCCGACTACCGGATTTGCTGGAATGGGAGCATCCTGATTTCCCTTTTGAACGAGAGCAGTGCGGCAACATCATTGTCCTTGAGCAGCCCTGACTTGTTGGCCGACGGTAAATTAATCGAGGATCTAACATCGGGTGGGTTATTGAATCCGGTCGACGGAAAAGTGCCCTTATCACTGACTGGCGATGAATTTGTTTTGCTATACGTCTACAATGACGAGGCCAGTTCGACATCGCTCGTCAATCCCAGCCCGCACAAGCTCTGGATCGAGTCCGCCCCAACTACCGTGTGGCCAAGTGGCGCTGGTTTCGAGGTGATCGTTGGCTACGATACGCGAGAGACGGAGTTGCAGGTCGTTGCGACTCTCGAAGGAACTAGACCCCACGGAAGTTCTGATAGAATGCCTGTGAATGGGACAGGAACCGTGAAGTTGACGGTTCCTGTCCCCGACGCGGATCTTCAAGACCCATATTTCCGTTCCACCAGTGAAGGAGGAATGTATCGGATTTGCGTCCGGCTTCTTGATCGTGGAGCTGCGGTGAGCGAGACGGAACTTTCTGTTGTTCTTTCCTTTGGTGTCCGCCCCACTACGATTCCTGAGAATCCAGTAGCTGGCGGCACTTATGCAATCGATGTCGAATGGGAGAGTCTGCCTTCGTATGAACCGGATGAGGACGGAACGCCCATGAATCGAGCTGCGCTGTGGGACTCCGGGAACGCGACTCGAGAACATTACAATATTGTGCTCGAACTAAGGAAGGACGTTCAGGTCGTGGCTTCAGATGTTGTGGTCACACGCGACGCAAGTGGCAAGCATACGATGGAGATTACGGTGCCCGATGGAGCGACGGGACCATTTCATTGGGTCGCCTTCGCTCAAACCGCGCCCGGCGCCAGTGAAGATGTTTTCGAGAGTTTCGAAGGCAAAGAAACGGGGGCGACGATCATCTGGCCTCCTCCCGATATCCTTCCTCCGCCACGGGAGGTGCCACTCCTCGCGCCGTGGAGCAACTATACCTACTCGGAAGTCGCTCCAGTCAGTCTTCCGTTTGGAATTTACCAGAACGATGGCGTGCAGTTCGGTGGCTCCCACGGCTCTCAGTCCATCTTTATTGTGACGGCAAATCCCCCCGATGTGGGCCTCTTTTCGGGTTTCGGTATCCGCTATGAGTTCGATACCCCACGTTCTTTTGTTCCGACAATAGACGCTCTCAAAAATTATCGGTTTGGTTTCGACTACCGAGAGAGTGCTGGCCTTCCGAGTTCTATGCAGTTGCAATTGGTCGACAGCAGGGGCGCAATCGTGATGACTGAGAAAGAGTATGTGCCTGACGAGGATCTCTGGGATTCGATGAACGAGAGCCTAAACCAATTCGATCTGGCCTCATTTTCTGTGCCACCGAATTTTGATTGGAACAACGTCAGCGCATTGATCATTAATATCCCAATGCTGGAGACGGGTGTGCTGGAGAGTGGTGATCCTCTCCAGTATGTTGCTACCATCGACAATATTATCTTTGATGGACCGGAAAGAGTAGTTTCTACCGGAATTCCAGTGTCCATTTACACGAGTGCCAATGACTCGAAGCCGGACGCGGATGGCGATGGTTTATCGGACGTGGATGAGGCGGTTGCGGGAACAGATTTAGAAAATCCCGACACTGATGAAGATGGCCAGGGTGATGGTTCGGAAATTCTGGCCGGCACGGATCCCAATTCCCCCAGTTCTCATTTTCAGATTCTTTCGATTACCCGTCTCGATTCAGGTGGCATTTCGCTTGAATGGAGCGCAGTTCCCGGACGGCTTTACTTTATTGAAAGTGCAGCCGTCGCTGGGAATCGAATGCTGGCGGAATTTCGTGCAATACCAGGGCATGCGGAGATCAGGGTCGATGTTGCGGGAGTGATCGAGAGGGAGCTGTCGCGGACCGTCGGGAATGGGCCGATGCTCTATCGTGTTGGAGTGGAATATTCGGAGTAAGTCCGGGCGGCTATCGCTTTGCGTCTTTCATTGTCTGTTCGATTTTGATGAGAGTGTCATCTACATAGCGATAGCTGCGCTGATCGAAGTAAGTCTGAGCATCGGTGAACAAAGCAAAGACACTCGCAGATTCCGAGAACGTGAGTTTTGTTGTAGACGAATCAGTCTGCAGACGAAACTCAACGTAGAGTCGCTCTATCCGTCGTCGAAGTCCACCATGGAAGAGGCCGTCACGGATCAAACCCTCGATCCACCGGCCAAGCAATGCGGCACCGAGAATTCCAACGACCAGCGCCCCAGCAAACGCCACAAACTCATCCAGGTTGATAGAGAGTTGGTAGTGCTCGGCAGTGAACACCAGCATTCCAGGCACGGGAACAAAGAAAAACCACATAAATGTGAGCATCGCGACGGTAAGCGAACGTCCAAATTCCGAGCGGAAGCGAGTGTTGATACCTGATCGAGATGACTTTCGTTCGGTCGGCAGTTTGAGCAATGGGGTAAGAGTGTGATTGAGTGAATCGAGAATATCCGCGGCGGCGGTTTCGCTAATGCCAGCTTTCTGGAGCAGTGTCGCTGTTTTGTATGTGTCTGTGTCGTTGTTGCAGTGTTGCACAAGTTGGACCGTCAGCATTGCGGCACCCTTTGGTGCTGCCATGGCCGCGGTCAGCTGTGACTCGATCGCGTCTGTCGCTGCCTTTAGCCGTTTGGAAAACCTGAAATACTTGAGACCGTGGAAGAGCAGGGCACCTGCAGCGAGAAGTAAGAGCGCGAATGCCACGACCTCCGGAGTGCCTCGTTGCGACACCATCCAGGCAATCGTCGTGTAGAACGTTCCGCCTGCTAACCAGCCAAGCATCTTTGGTAACCACGTCCACGAGCCGAGATGAGTTCCTGGCTTGGGTTGCATGAGAAACGGTCCAGCGAGGCAACTCACGGAGAACAGCAGTGAAGGCAGCAAGAGGACTACATTGAGAAAGTCCAATTTCGAGAGTGCCATCAGATTCAGTACGAACGACAGCGCTCCAATGAACCAGACGAGAGTTCGAAGACTCACAATGTTGGCATACTTGGCCCACGGCTGTTGTTCTTTTGGACCAACCCAGGACCTGAATGCCATATTGACGCCTTCAGCATCTGTTGCAGCAGCTCCCGAGACCACAAATTCGAGACTCTGTCGCACTACCTGTCCAATCGCGTGGATGACCAACTGCGGGCCGAACATGATGATATCGCGTCCTCTATCGTAAAACCAGCGTGCAAGGCCAACACTGAATCCACCAAGTAGAACGCCAGCAAGCACCAACAATGGATGCCATGGGAGCGAGGTGTTGGTGGCTTCTCCGGCGACAGCTGCCACGATCGCGCCCGTTGCTGCCAGTTTTTTCGAAAAGCCCATCGCTTCGAGGCATGCTACCAGCCCCAATGTAGTCAGCACCTGATTCATGATGAATCCCACATTCCACAAAATGATCAGGATCTGAACAAAAGGCGACACACCCATGAAGATTGCCAAGGGCATGAACAGAATGTTGAGGATTGCAAATGGGACGCTGAGGTAGAATCGGCCGTTGTTGGCGCGGACTTCTTTTGCAAACACCGTCAACGGACCATTGTCGTTAATGCGCTGCATGATAGGATCCTGCATCAATTGGAGGTATCCGCCAGCCCAGCGTGGGAATGCTGAAAACCATTCGGCGTGGCTCCAGGTTTCACGCACCTTGTGCCACATGGCTTTCGACCGCTTGAATTTCACGGTTAGTCCAAGCGCGATGGCGTTGTGAGTTGCCTGAGTGACGGCCCATATGTCCTCAGAAATACCCACCGCATGCGGGCCGAACCCAATCAATCCTTCAAAGCGATCTCCAAACGAGCAGCCACGAAGTTGGCGCGTAGTAAGTGGTCGTTGCGGCGTTTTAAGGTTCATCATAGCTGCCTGAACCCTCCCGTAATAGATAGCCTGGATGTTGCCCCAACCAGTTCCCACAGCTTCTCCGGCTTCGCCGCCCAGCTGCATCACGCCTTTGAGCAATGCCCGGTGCCCTTCCTCCAAAGCCTGAGAGCCCTGTCCAAGGGGAGTAAGCGTATTGGTCGTTCCCCGCCCCGGGATCACATTTACTACTCCGGGATCGGTGAGCGCCGTCGTAATGTCATCCATCAGCGCATCGAGATCGTGAACGTTGGCATTGCGATCCATGACCAGCATGTTCGTTAGTTTCAGCGATTCCTCATAGATCAGATCCATCGCAATCATCCCACCCGCCTTGAACCCGAACGGCGTCCAGTCGTTCAAGCTGTAGGCAGCGCTTCCCGGGGCGACGTGCATGAGAAATTGCGTTAACTTTTCCCGCTGGCCGAGCTCCCCAGACGCATAGTCCATTTGGCCGGGCCGATTGTCACTCCTTGCATCGTACTTGTTCTGAATCAGGTAGAACACAATGCGTGGGCTGAGTTTTTCTCGATCCAGCCTCAAAGCGATATCGATCAGATTGATCCCAGTGTCCTGCGAGTTACCTGCTGTCGACATCATCGTGACGATCCATCGGCGCGTATGCCAGGAGGAAATAAGCTTTTGGCGTTCTTTCTCGCTCGCCACTCGAATGTGAAGTTGTGGGTATTCAGGCAGGGCGGATTCTGTCCCGTCGACAACCAACTGCAGCGGATGCCAAAGGGTGACATCGTGGTGGCACTCTAACTCGTAAAGTTCGGTAAAATTTCTCTCCAGAGCCGTCGACTCAGGCTGTTGGTGTAAATGACTCAGTAATTGTGTGCTTCGTGATCCCAGTCGTTCCTGTAGAACGTTCCATCGTGACATTAAGATCGCCGGATTGAGTTTGTGGTAGGATAGCTCGTCGCCACTCATGTATACGACAGCGAAGGATCGCTTTGGATCGTTGCAGTATTCATCCATCAGTTCTCGGCGCCTTGCCTCACGTTTCGTGCGGATTCCGGCTGCAAGAGGAATCCGTTTGAGTCCAGCGACGACCTTGTCCTCAAACGCTGCCAGCGCAGCGACGGCCAGTGTGATTCCCCAAAGCAACGTGGGCCTGGAGATCATTAGTTCCAGAAACGTGTCATTGAATGCCGCAGTGATCGCGCACCCAAACAACAAGCCCGTCGCGATCGTGCGAATCGGATACGTCGCGATCGCGGAACTAATCGCAACCGCAAGAACATAAAGACCGAATCGAAGCAGATACATCGTGTTAAAGAACACGAGTGCTCCGATCAGAAGAAAGAAATCCCAGCCGTGCAGGTAAACATTCACGAACCAGATTCCTAAGACTTCCTTTAAGATGTAGCCGCCCACTGTGATGAAGCCCGCAGCGAATGCAAAATAGAAAATCACCGCCTGCAGCATCGCGACGAGTCCGCCAGTGGGCACTGAGAACTGGAAGTGATATTTTATGGACAGCCAGACGAAAGAGGCAGGTTGAGTAGGTGTGATGTTCAACGTATCCACAAACCGGAGAAGCCATGACGGATTTGATCTCGCTTGCACGCGTTCACTGAGATACCGGCTCGTGAATGAACCCAGCAGCGGGAGGAGAATCGCGGCCGCCTCAACAATCAACAGCAATGCCAGAAGTCCTTTGATAATAATGAACACGGGAAAACTCGGCACGGGCAAGGCCAGAAGCTGGCCGCCTAGAAAGGCAAAACCAAAGCCGCGCAGCAGCCAGCCCCAGCGGGCGTATCGATCTGGTTTCCAGCGCTTGCCGGATTTCGTCATAGGCAAGATGACAAATGCCTTGGTAAACAGACTAGTCAGCGACGAAAAGACCAGCAATTCGGATTCTGAATGCGGTCGCATGCTCGCTTGATACCGATAGATGTCGACGTAGTGAGCTGTGATTCCCAAGGCATAGCCGAGTGCCAGCGGTGTAGCCCAAACCAACGATTTGACGTTGAGAAGTTCAACGGCAGCGGTTTGCAGGTAAGGGAAGATCCTCAGGCCACCAATTTCGACGTTGTACCAGACGACGCCCAGCAACGCCATTATGATGAAATGTGGAAGCAACTTTGCGGCCTCCATAATGAAGGGATGGATTGGCGCAGGCTGTTCCCGGCGCTTGAATGCCTTGTACTTTCTGACAAATCCGACGATCAGTCGCATCGGGATCTTCAGCCTGGCAGTCATTTCTTCTGCAACTTCACCAAAAGTAACGTTGGGCTTCTGGATAATCAGAAGATCGAACGCTCGTTCATTCTGCGGGAAATTGAAAAGTTTGCGGCCGTCGAATGGCGCTTTCCGTTGTCGCATTCCCATAGCGTTGAGCAGAAGAACTATCTGCTGGTTGATCTCTCTGCTCCCCTTTTCGTCTACGGTTTTCTGATGCATCTCGGAGAGTGCGAGCATGCCCCAATAAAACTCCGAAAAGTAAAGCAGCAGCCGAGACCAAATATGATTGCTGTCCTCCTGCTCTTCAAAAAGGTCGTCCTTTCGCTTTCCATCTTTGTTCCCGGCCTTAATTACCCAGCGCATGTAGAGCGAGACAATAGTAACAAATTCATCCGCGCCGTTCAGCCAGTCATCCAAGTCGGAATGAACCAACTGTGTATCGTTCAATTCCCACTGCTGTTCGCGGCGGCGCCATTCCAACACCAGCTTATAAATTGCCTTGAGTTGAATAATAAAATTTGCCTCAAGCGCGGCATTGGAAATGCGCGTGTGCGGAGCGCCCGGAGGAGAATGTCCTGCGAGAATTCTCTTCACCCAGCGTTCCTCGGCCAGCGCCATTACATTAGGAGGAACCAGCCCGGAATCAGAAAAACTACCCCGTAGCGAAGAGCGCCTACGTTCACGCGCCAAGCGCACCAACCACCAGAAAACAGACACGGCAAAGATTGAAAAATAGAACGCAGCCGCGCTCCACGTGAATGCTGACAGGTCGGGTTGATCCTTCGACTCGATAGCTAGCAGACTCCTGGTGTCGCTGGTGGGCGGATCCGGCCAGAGCGCCAGTGCTTCTCCGAGTTCACGATAGACCGACAGATCATGTGGCCAGGAAAGACGGTCAGACATCGGATAGACCGACGATCCGGTTCCAGTCCATAGCCGCTTGTTTTCTGGAATCGCGACCGTGTACGCTGCGGTCATCCAGGGCTCTGCAGGCAATTCTGCAAGCTGTCGTTCGGCGAACCGCGATGCCTTTTCATGGCCGATGAGCGTTGCGATTCTCAGGAACGCAGCGCTATGAGCTGGCGAGATCGCGTCGGCTCTTGTCAGGGCCAGTGTCCAGTCAAGCCCCCAGATCCCGTTGATCTCAACTCCATGGACGCGCGCGAGGTTCTCAAGCCAGAGATGAGTCTTACTTGAGGGAAGTCCCATCTCGTGAGCGGCTTCAATGAAGGCCAGCCAAGCGGAAACAGTCGTCCATGGTACAGCAGCTTCTGCCGATTCCTGGTCAGCGACATTTTGAATTTCGATTACCTCTCTTGGTACTACTCCTCGGGCCTCAACAAACGGGAGGATTTTCGAACTGAGCCAGTTCTCCTGCTCACTGAGAGCGGTTTGCATCTGTGAAATCCAATCGATGTGAAACGTATTCGGGCGGGACTTGGCGATGGCGAGCGCTTGCTTGAGCAAGAGAAATGCATGGACATTCGATTCCACCGTGTAGGTTGTGGCGCTTGGCCACAGGTCAAAGCCGAGCTTTCGCTTTTTATCGTGCCACGGATACTCAGTGATTCCTTGGGAACTACCACCAGGTGCGGGACGACTCGAGTGAAATTGATTCCATACAAGAGAGAGCAGGTTCTGACCGAGGAGCAGCAGATTGGGATCCTCTGTTCGTTCTCCGAGTAAGAAAGCGGCGCGTGCGACGGCCAGCTGGCTGGAGACGGTTCTTTTCGCTTCAGTAGGTCGTTCAAATTCGGGGAGAAGCATCGTAGATGCACCACTCCGTGCATCGTATGATGAGTGCAGTATCTGAGTGCCACCTTGGGATTTATCCCAATAGAAGCTCATCAATTCAGCGGCCAGTCCATAGTTGCCCAATTTAGTCACCAACTCGATGAGTTGTGCCTCAGCTACCGTATCAACGAACGGTTCCGCTTTCGTGCCCGGTGACGTCGGGATCAAGGACGTTCCTGGATATGCGAGCCGCTGCTTAAGTAGCAGTGGGCCGAGCTCGACTGGAATGGTTAGCTGCGACTCTTTGCTTTCCTCTGAATCGTTCCACGGGAGCACACGCATCGATAATAGTCGGTCTGTGAGCATCGGCAGTTTCTCGATCTGTTGAGCTTGCTCGGCAGCGGAAAGCAATGGTTCTACGGACGCCACATTCGGGCCGACGGCGAAAGAGAACGTTCTCAGCAGCCGGTCAGCGCCAACTTTAAACGCATTGAAAGCCATACGATTGCGAAGATTTCCAGCAGTCTTCACGAGCGGCGCCCTGACCTGATACTCATTGCCGTAAGCGAGAATTCCGGGAGATATTTCATCATCCAGAACAGCGGCACGAAACACCTTCAAGGTTGGTGCCGTAAAGCCATTAGTGACGGTGTAGATCTCCGTGTCTCCCTTCCTCCGAGTCTTGTAGTATTCAATGAAGCCACCGTCTTCGCCTCCGATACTATAAAGTGGCTCAGGGCCGTCTTCCTGGTGAGAGCCCAAGAACATCACTACAGCGTAAAGCGAGGAATCCAATCGAGGTCGGACCTTGGCCACCGTCTTGCCACCTAGCATGATGTCAGCGTTCCAGTAGGGGTCAGGCAGTACGGCCCGCCACTCTTGCCCAATGTCTCGGAAGGCAGTAACCGAAGTCAATCCGCTCGAGTGTTGTTGACGGACGATCGAAAATCCCGATGTCGCCGCAGTTCCTTTCCACATACCGGCTCGTTTCGAAAGGTGAATGGGCGAGAGAAATATCTGACCTTGCCCCGTGGATCTTACGGTAAGCGTGACTGAGCGAATGTGCGCGGCATCGAGCCCCTTACCCGAAAGTTGAGCCACGGATACGGCCAGCTGGCGCTGGAATTTTGAAACCTCTGCAGCTGACACCAGAGATGTGCCGTATTCGGGCGCTCGGATGTTCGGCAACCATTCGATTTGATCGGCGTCGAGAGGCCAGAATGTGGTGGATGGAATCGCCGGAGAGGTATCATTCTCAGTGACCACGACGATCGCTCCAGTTGCATCGGTGACATCGAGCCGCCAGCTGTGAGCACTTCGATCCGTTTCAGCATTCAGCGAAATAAAATCGCAGTCAGACCAATCTTCATGACCTTGAAAGTCGAGCGAATACTCGTTTTCACCAACGACCAGGGGGTTAGCTTTCATTCGATCACGATTGTGCTGCGGAAGTGAATGCGTGATCCGCGCGGCAGGCACTCCACTGCTACTGCGTTTATACTCTACGACCGTCGCAGGATCACCGCGGGCGTCGAAGAAATACTGAGACTTGTAGAGCGTCTCTCCGTCTGGATTGAAGTGCGTTCCTGTCATCGATGTCCAGACCTGACCTTGTTCTGAGCGAAACGGATTCTCACTGTATTCGGTGTAGTGCTCAAATCGCTGCGCCAGGAAACGTTTCGGTGATGCCGGCATAAACACGTCGATCGCAGACGGGATCTCCCGTAGACCGTTTGCGTTTACCCGCAGGTACCCCTCTTTGGATAGAGAGAATACAGGCACGCCGGATTGCTCATCCTTTCTTTCAAGTAACCGACGCTCATCGTAATAATAGAGTTTTTCGGTTAAGAGCTCAGGTGACGAACGTATCGTTTCGTTCACGAGATCCAGAATTTCCTGCCGCTCCATGCTGACGATATTACCGGCGGACTCCAAGGAACCGATCAACTCCTCAACGGCCGCCCCGGCCCGATCGTAGTAGGTGCGAATAAACTTCCGCTGATTGAGTTCAACGCTAGTCACCGCAAGCACTGGCTCGCCGCCAATTCCAACAGTGGGTTTACGTGTCTCAAGTTTGCTGTCGAAGAGCTTGATCACGTGGGGAATGGATGCACCACTGATGTTCACCGTAGTTCCACGCTCGTCGCCAAGGTGCACAGTGTATTCGGGGACATCATACGGCCCACTGGGGCGGAAGTAGGTGCGCATCTGATCAAAGTCGGTGAACAATCCAATGTTGGTTCCGCGAAGCGTGGCCTTGCGTTCAATGGACGCTTTGTTGCCGAAAGCTCCCACTCGTTGCCGGACAGTGAGGTCGTACGGCCGTCCTTGAATGGAATCGACGTTAAGTGTATGTGTGAGTTCCTCGAACTTTCGCCCCTCTGCATTCCAGATCTCCATCGTTCGGGGCAGCGCAGTTCCGGTGAACCACTCGGTTGGCTTCGCTCGGTAGCCATTCTCATACACAGTCTCAAGCTCTCTCGCAAACGTGCTGCCAAGTCGATAGGTGATCGTCCGGGCCAGGCCCCAGACAGGTTCGGCGCGCATCCGGTGAAGATAGCCGCCATCAGGCAGTCGTTCCACGCCGTCACTGACTGAGCGCATGCGAAGCTCGTCGTTTATGTACACTTCAGAATGTTTCAGCCGCTCGCTACCTCCAACATACCGATTCATGGTTCGCAGCGACAATCCGTCGTATTGCTTGATCGCATCTTCCACCACCCTGCCTTCCGAATCTCGAGCAATCAGATAGGTGTCGTGCCTGTCGCCGTTTACAAAAGTATGTACGCGCGCCCGCAGTCCGCCGCGGTTCCATTCGTATGAGTCCTCACGTCGTAGTAGGATGCCATTTGTGTCACTCGATAGCTGCATTCTCATCTCCCTTGCAGTCTCGATCCCGTTAGCGTCATAAGCGGGGATCGTTTCAATCTGTCCATCTGGTTCACTCTGCGCGCTCTGCATTGCAATGAGGCGTCCGAAGGGAGTGAACCGTGCGGTATCGCTTCGAAGTGGAATGTCAGGTTGGAACCAGAATGCTCGCTGGACTCTCCATTCTTGAGAGTTCGCGTCGTAGTTTCCAGTAAGGACGGCCACTTCCTCGTCGGTATCGTTTGTCACGATCCTTGCCAAGAACCTGATTCCATCGCGCTCGTAAGTTGTCTCGGTCGTTCGCAGTAGTGACTTGGAGCGAATAGGGGCTTCTTGACCGTGGCGCCACGTGTCCGTGGTCGTATTCCCCTTGTGATTTACAGTTGTCCCGGTCAGTTCTCGCTCGACCGGGTCATATGCCTTGTAGGAGGTCGTCTTCAGGACAGTGCCCGACTTGGCGGCTCTTGTCGTTGCGCTGGCGGGGATCAATCCGAGGAAGAATGCATCACGATATTCGAACCGCGTCTCAACTTCATGGATATTTCCTTTTGCCGAATCACGATAGCTTTCGGTGATCTTACGCCCTCCATTAGCAAGGTCGAGCACCTCCGTCCTGAATACCTTCTTGATTAGATTCTCTTTAACGATCGAAAGTCGGTAACTTTGTGCCTTCAACCCACGAGCATCGACGGGCGCGGAGGAGAGATGGAAACGTTCGCGTCCGACCACAGGCCGCTTGAGCTTGTCTACACGTAACCTTTCGAAGTGGCTGTCTTCGCTGCCGTTCTCGAACACCGTCGCACTTCGAAAAACTCCACGTTCGTCGTAACGATTCCGCGTAACATAATGCTCGTTCGCGGTCTCGACTGGTAGAGGGAATAGGCCGTAAACTTCACGCTGCGATTCACCGGTAACAAAGTTGACTCGAAGTTTGGCAATGAGTGGATCGTAGGGATCGATCATTCCGTCCATCTCTCTTGCCCATAACTCAAGCGTTCGGGTCTCTTCGATCTGGCGCCCTTTTACCGGTTTCTCAAGGGTGCCGACATTCAAGAATGTGCGGCTGCTTTGTTCTGTCCCTGCGGAATCGTAGCCAAGTCCTGTTATTCTCCGGGATGAAATGGTTCGCAAAAGATATCCGCGAAGGTAAACGTGGATCTCGGATTCTCCAGTAAGCTGATTGGTGGTGCTGCGCTGCAGTTCTTGATCGGAGGAGAACTCAATCGATAGAAAAACCAGTTCTTTGATCCTGTCCCTATCGTGATCCAGCTCGACCAATGTTGGTGCGAACCGATTCCACACAAGGCGCGTCCGATCACTGATCGGGAGATCATCAATAGCCTCGAACACCCTTTGTACCTGCGCTGCGCTGGTGAGCATGCCTGTCCCAAGAACTCCATCATCTTTGTCCCTGGCTAGTGCACCCAATTCGTAAACACCATCGACTAAATGTGCTCGATGAATGAAGACTGCAGCGGTGCCACTGTTCTTAGCTTGGGCTAGAACAGTAGCCGAGGCAAAATGTATCAACAGAATGCCACATGCAAAGATGCATAGGAACCTGATTGAAACCATGCGTCAGTTTATTGTTCTCCTCCCCATAACAAGCTTGGAGCGGATCTCAATCAATGGTATCTGTTTGGTGAGTATATGAATAGAAAAAAATGAGACGAAGGACGAATAGGAAGCATCACTGTCCTGCAACCATGCTTCTTGTGTTCGCCTTTAGCGCTATTTCCTCGGGATGCAGTAGTCATGCAGTCCGAGATGGCCTGTTCACACGGTCGCTGGCGACTCCAGAGTTCGTCGATTATGTGCGTGGTCGGCTTGGACGAATGCCGTTCACTCATGCAACAGAGAAAGGAATGGATGAAACGCACACGAGTGATGCAGGGCAAGGCGACAGCGAAGGCGAATCAGAGGATTCCTCTGATAATCCACCACCGCCTTCCCTCGAATCTCTTAAGGGGTTGACTGACGCTCAGTCGGGGGGCAACGAGACAGATGTTGCCCGGACATTGAGAAAAATGATCGAGAGTATCGATGAGTCGATTCGACACGTCGACAAATCGACGGAAGATCAATTTGCGAGAAGGGAGGACGTGGCATTCAAAGTTCTGAACGACCAGAAGCAGAATTTGTATGCGGCGTTGGTCCGTTACGATGGTGAGAACTCGACGATCAGCAGACGCTTTGGTACCCAACAGAGTTTGGAATCCTTTCTCCGTGCCACGGACGCGATCGTGGACACATGGGCCCACACGCCGGGAGACACTCGACAACCGCGCGGATTCGCAGGAAGACGCTTGAGCTCTTCGGAGCTTTCAAAGAGAGAGCGAGAAGGTAATGGTGCCCCTACATTTACCGTTGTAATTTCTAGAGATCTCGATTCTGGCGACATACGCAGAGAACGGCTTGAATTCGGCCGTGTAGCTTCCTTGAGTGAGCTGCAGAAGAAGCGTTCTTACCATCGGCACCGTCATCTGCGGTGGCTCGGGCGTGAGATCCTCCATGCACGGAATGCGTCAGGTTGTCTGAGTGCAGAGGCGCAGTGGCAGGCGCTGGGCGACGTGCAAACGAAGGGCACATTTAAGCTTGAGGATTATCCTGAGCCACCCGTAGACGACTCTGATCTGTTCGTCGCTGTCGAGTATGAAGTGGGGCTGGAAGGTGAGAACTATACGGCTCCGATCAGACTCTATCGCAGTGGGGACGTAACGAAGGGCGTCATTGATGGAGTGCAGTACATCCATTTGCATTCCGGCGAGTCCGAGGGCAGCCGGTTTGGGCTTGGTTTCCACTTGAGCGGCGAAACCGGGGCGAAGCTCGTCGCTGCCGCGCATCCCATCGCCGGACAGGATGTGGTCGAAGTTCGTCTCTTCGACAAAGACCAATCCGATGAAAGGCGATGGAATATCCTGGATTTCGGAGAGCCTGAAATCGCGCGTGAGCGCGGGTTGGCGAATTTCGGACTGCTCCAGGGTTACCTGGAAAAACACCAGAAGCACCGCGCCTTGAAGAAAGCAAATATCGACATCGTTGCGGAGACCATCTTCGTCGGTCTGGATATTGGAGGAGGAATCAACGGCTCACCCCAGCCTTTGGGCGACAGTGCCAGGCTTGGATACAACGTATTGGTTGCTCCATGGTTTCTGCGTAGACTGCCAAAGCCGGAGGAGTATCCGATATTGGCTCGCCAACTCAATGCTGGTCCGGAAGTGGATGGCAATCTAGCGAGCCATCTCCATAGAGAGGATCTCCGATATCTTTCCGCTCGCTTTGGTCGGATGGCCGAGCACACCCTTGCTGACACTCTCAATACAGTCGATCGCCATGACCTCCGTGCGACGGTTAAACTTGCGAGAGGTCAGAGTGTCGACGGAAAATATCGGCTGCTCGCCAACGTTCTCACCAGCGTGGGAAAGGCGACCAAGGAAAGTGAGTCCAGCATTCTGAAAACGATCTTTAACAACTCGCGTCTGGCACCAAACGGCGAGTTGAGTATCAAAAACACATTGGCATGGGCCTTCGGAAACGAAACCATCACCCCATTATCAGGAGTTTCGCTGGAATCGCTGGCCGACGGTGGTGGGCCCAAGGATGCGTGGTGGCAGTTTCTGGATCTATCGCTCGACCTGAGGGCCGTTGCGAACTCGTTCTCGCTGTTTCGAAATCGGGGGCGTGTAGACAGGGAACTATTGCGGCCATTTCCCCACGCTCCTCTCATGAGAGATCTGTCTGCTTACGAGATTCGCGGCTTTGGATTTCCCGGTCTTATCTTTCATAAACGCAAACTCGTGAAACAAGACATTGCCGCTTACCGGAACGATTTTGCTTACGCAGTGATCGGCGCGCGTATTGTCAAGCACTTCGAGACCCGGGAGGCATTCGAAACCGCCATCCGTGCAGGGACGATGACACCGATGGGATTTGTCAGCGTTGCTGATGAGTCAGGGGATGTCAGGCAATCGAACCTTCCTGTGTTTGGTCATCACATTGCCGAGGGAAAACACAAGGGCAAATTCTCGCTCGTTCTGTTCGGATTAGAGGCATTCCGATCATATTCACAGTTTATGGAGCGCGAACATGATCGGCTTTGGCGGTTTGAGGATGCATTGGTTCACGGAGGGGTGATCGAGGGATTATCGGGAGGCACCTTAGCTGCGCTTCCCGAGCGTGAGGCCGTCATCTACGTCGGCGAGACCGCCGTTCAGGAACGGTATGTTGAACTTCTCGACAAGCTTTTAGAATATCGCCGGTTTATTAGATTGCGCGAGTGGGGGGCCGAGCTGACATCCACGGAGATATTAATCTTTGAACGTCTCAGGGATGATCTCCGGGACAGTGGCGTTGCAATTGACCACGCCAAAAATCCACTAATAAAGCTAAACCCAAAGTCCAGCATGTTCGTCTATGAACAATCTTTACATGGCCGTACCGGACAAAAGAGAGTCACACTGATTCCCAGTCTGAAAGATATCGAGCGCGCCCTCCGACAGGCCGAGGACGATGACCTGATCGAGCGAAGTCGTCGACTGATTCTCCGAAACGGGAGTCGCCGATAATTGAATGGCAACATTAGATCTACTGTTGAACATGAGAAAAATACTGATCATCGACGATGAAGTGAGCTTCACCTGGCTTCTTAAAATGAACCTCGAAGACGCTGGTGACTATGACGTGACGGTCGTAAATGACCCGGAAGATGCCGTGGCGACTGCGCGGCAGATTGTTCCTCATATTATTATTCTAGACCTCGTGATGCCGGGCCCGCAGGGCGACGAGATCGCAGTTCGTTTGCGAGAAGACCGCGATCTCAAGAATGTTCCGATCGTTTTTCTCACAGCATCGGGAACATATTCTAAGACCGACGCGGAAACTAATGAGGAACGCGGGCAGCTTTTGGGGGGGCATCCGGTTTTCGTCAAGCCAGTCAACGTCGATGAAGTGATCGAGTTTCTGGACGATAACTTTGCAAATTATTAAATCACTGAAAGTCGCTCATGCAAATTGAACAATTGAACCAACTCCGCTGCTTGTCAAAGTCCGACAGACTCCCAGGCGATCCTCCCCGCAAATCCAGGAACTCACGACCACCCTGCATTCCTTTCGCCCGGCCGCTCCTGCGGTCTCCCTCCGGCGACACACCCTGATTCGTCGTCAGGCTACCGGCGGGCATTGAGGGAGATCAATACCGTGACTCCACGAATCAGTCTGTTCGTGATAGAAATCTTGCCGCCGTGAAGGTCGATGATCTTTTTCACGACGGTCAGTCCCAGTCCCGTCCCGAGTCCGGTCGGCTTTGTCGTGAAGAAGGGGTCGAAGACGAGATTGATTTTATCGGCAAGGATGCCAGTTCCAGTATCGGAAATGGAGATCGTTACTACCGGGTCGCCTACATGCATCGCTTGGGCGGCGCGGGCACCCCTGTCGAGCTGCACTTCGTCCAGCACTCCCTTGTAAGCTTCTACTGTGAGTGTGCCGCCGCTGTCCATGGCTTGAATCGCGTTGAGCAGGATGTTCACCAAAGCCTGCTCCAGGCGCACATAGTCACAGAAAATCAGGGGCAGGTTCTCTGTGATGTTGCGTTCCACGCGGATGTGGTGCCTGATAAGATCGTGTTCAACGAGTCCTAAAGCGCCGTCAATGATACTGGGTGTGCTGCACTTCCTCATCTCCAGGTGACGGTCATGAGAGAATTCCGCCAGATCGCAGATGACTTCGTCGGCTCGCTCGACTGCTGTGGTCATCATCTCGAGAAGTTTCGGGATCTGCGTATTGACTCCGGCGGCGTGACGCTTCAAGTAGTCGATTCCAAGCTGCATCTGCGCCAGCGGGTTCTTGACTTCGTGGGCTACTCCTGAAGCAAGACGGCCGATGGACTCCATTTTCTCCGCCTGAATGAGCTGGAGCTGCGTTGCTTTTAACTGTTCGATGATGGATTTGCGCTCGATAGCGTAGCGGATGCTGCGTGCAAGCAGCGATGGCGTATGTTTGAGGTCGTCTTTAATCAGGTAATCCTGAACCCCTTCCTGAACGAGCTGCAGGGCAATGTCCTGATCCTCGTCTTCACTCAATATGATGAACGGCAACTCGGGTCTGAGTCGTCTCAAGGCAAAGTAAGTTTCCAGACCTTCGCTGTCAGGCAGATAAAGATCCAGAAGAATGACATCGAAGTGGTGACCTGAGTCGGCAGGAGCGGCCAGGAGCAAACTTGCATCCGCCAACGTTGTCGCAAAGCGTATCTCTGCGATGAGCCCGTTCTGATTCCGAAGCAGTTTTTCCGGCAGCAGCGTGTCGGCGGTGCCATCCTCTACAATCAGGAGAGAGATCATCGACACAGACGCGGGCTTGCGTTGTTGTTGTTCCCACGGGTAAAAACTGACATCTTCTTGATTCACAGAAAATCTTAATGGAGCGCAGCGGAAGCGCTGAGCGGGTTCAGGTTCGTTTAGTTTAAATATTCAGGAGCGGGCATTCAACGTGATCGGTTGATCGAGAGTCTCTGCGACCCTTTGCAGGCGAACATCGACTTGGTCGATCATTTCCCCAACAGAGGGCAGAAGCTCTGCGACTGCGTCGAATTTTCCCAAGCGTGCGCATGCCTCCAATCGAATCACAATTTCCAGCGCAGCGCGAGCTTTGAAGTTTCCGATGAGGCCTTTCAAAGTGTGGCAAGCCTGAGACAGCGCCGTCTGATCTTTCCGGGCAACGGCCTTCTCCATCGCCTGCAGGAGTTCAACGGCGTCTTCTCGAAAGTAGCCGATAACATCCCTGATTGTGGCGGTGTCACCAATATGCTGGAGGAACGCGGACACATCGAAACCGGGATCAGACGGGTTCGCAATTGCAACAGGGGAAACCGGAGACTTCCCGCCAAGCCGCTTCATCGTCGATGCGATCATTTCGACGAGCGCGGAGGACTGAACCGGTTTGGAGACATAGGCGTCCATGCCTGCGGCGAGGCATTTTTCGCGGTCACCTTTCATGGCGTGGGCGGTCATCGCAATCACCGGCAGATGCCCGCTGGAATCCGCTTCGCGCCTGCGGATTTCGATTGTGGCGTCATAGCCATTTATTTCCGGCATCTGGACGTCCATGAGCAGAAGATCGAATTGCAGGCATGAAGAGAGAATATCGAGCGCGATCCTGCCATTGGATGCCACGGTGACGTTGTGTCCCTTCTGCTCGAGGAAATTGCGGACGACATGCTGGTTTACGCGGTTGTCTTCCGCGACCAGTATGTTAAGTCCGGCACCTGGTGCGGCCTGCACGCGGGAATCGCCGTCATCGACGGCCAACACTCCGTGATCGTTGCGTGAATCCGGAAAGTGCGCAATTTCATCCGGTTGGGAATCCGCAGCCTTAAATGGTATTGTGAAGGCGAAGGTGCTTCCCGAGCCGTATGAACTTTCCATCGACAATTCGCCGTCCATGAGCTGGACGATGGATCTGGCGATGCTCAGGCCGAGTCCGGTGCCGCCGAACCGCCGCGTGGTCGACGTATCGGCTTGGCTGAACGCCTCGAAGATGTGCCGACGTTGCTCATCAGTGATACCGATGCCTGTATCGCGGACGGAGAACCGGATGGCAATGCGGGTTTCGCCGGGGAGATTTTCTGGCTCGACCGAAAGTACGACGTCGCCGCGCTCGGTGAATTTAATGGCATTGGCGAGCAAGTTGAACAACACCTGCCGGAGCCTGCTGACGTCGCCGACGAGACGATCCGGAGTCTCAGGGGAGATATGAAAGGTCAGCTCGAGGCCTTTTTTCTCAGCTTGGGCAACCATGACTTGAACCATGCTGTCAAGGGAGTCTCGGACGCTGAAGGGATGCGCTTCCAGTTCCAATTTACCTGCCTCAATCTTTGAGAAATCGAGAATGTCATTGAGCAGCTCGAGCAGGTTCTCGGCGGATTCATGAGCCATTTTCCCGAACTCCTGCTGTTCGGGAGTGAGTTCCGACTGCAGAAGCAATTCCGTCATGCCGAGGACACCATTCATGGGAGTGCGGATTTCGTGGCTCATGTTGGCGAGGAAATCGCTTTTTGCCCGGTTGGCGGCCTGCGCTTCGTCGCGGGCATTTTTCAGCATCTCCTCATCCCGTTTTCGGGCGGTGATATCCATGAGAATTCCCCGCATCATCGTCGGATTTCCTGCTTCTTCGTAATAGCAGCGGCCCATCGCTTCGACCCAGTGGATCGTTCGATCCGGCCAGATACAACGATACTCCACACTGTAGTCGGAGCGTGTTTCGATCGCGCTGTGGACGGCCCCATCGGTTCGTTCGCAATCGTCGGGATGCAGCACCTCAAGAAACCGCTCGTAAGTCACATCCTCACCCTTTGGAACGCCAAGGATTCCTCCGCACCGGCTGCACCACTTGACCTCGTTGGCGTCGATATCCCAATACCACACGCCGACATTGGCGCCGGCGAGTGCCATCTGCAGTTCCTCCTCGCTGTTCTTGAGAGCGTCTGTCCTCGCCTGCACCCTGCGTTCCAGTTCCGTGTTCCACTTACTCATGCTGGTTAACGCACGTTGACGGTTCATCCCGAGCACTGCAACGAGGGCGGTCAGGGCAAGCGATCCCACCAAGACGGAGAACGCTCCGATTCGCGCCTGTAACTGGTCGGTGAACGCAGGTTTGACTCTCGCGAATGTGACCCACCTTCTTCCTGCAACATCTATCTCTACTCCGAAATAACTCCGATCTGCGTTAAGGTTCTCGAATCGCGCGGATTCAGTCTCTGTTGTATCCCGCAAGCTTGAATAATTCAGTTTTTCGGACCCAGTCTGTGTCGCATCGAAGACGAAAAGGTATAGATCCTCATTGCGCCCCCCTATGGCTGAATCGATCATCGCTTCCGTGTGCACCACCATCACCACGAATCCTTCAAGTTTTCCAGACTTGTTGACCGGATGGATCAGCAAGAAGTCTTCTCGCGCTGAACGTTCTTCTTGAACCAGGCTGAGCGGGGCGGTTGCCACGGTCTGGCCTGTTTCGCGGCTTAGAGTCATCGCTTCTCGCCGCACCGCATCCGACGCCAGGTCAAATCCCAGAGCGCGTTGGTTACCCTCAAGTGGCTCAACGAAATACGCCGGAAAATATTCCGCAGCATCAGCCCGCCGCTGCAAAGCAAGCCCTGATGCATCACGTTCAGTGAATTGAAAATCCTTGAGCCCTTCGGCCGATCCCTGCGCTTCGAATGTCCCGCGGTCTGCGTCCATGACATGTGGGATCCATTCGATGGCCTGGATACCGCTGTGTCCCGCGATCAGTGGTGCGCCGAAGCGTTGAAATTCGCCACGCTTGACTTTTTCGGATGCCTGCCAAAAAGCGTTGACCGATTCAACCCGCGAAATCGTCTCCTGGACGCTCCTGCTGATGAGTTCAGCCACCGCAGCGCAGCGGTTCTCAAATCTTTCGCGCGCGTGTCTGTGCTCCGCTTCGAGAGCTGCCCACCACAACAACACCGAGCTGGTAATGCCTACTAACGCAACCATAAAGCCAAGCGCCCCAGGTGTCGTTGAAGCGGCATTCGATTGCGTCTGGTAGTCGGGGCTTGGTAATGTCATTGAGAACTGATTTTTGAATAACTCGGTGAAAGGATTAGACAAACTGAGTGGGCGTCTGGCGGAGCGTCATTTGGACGCATAGACCATGCTCGTCATCGCGGTTCTGGATTTCGATGATCCCGCCCTGGAGTTCGATTAGTTTTCGCGCCACCGTCAGCCCGAGTCCGGTTCCTGATCCCGTCGGACGGCTGGTGTAAAATGGGTCATAGATACGCGGCAAGTCGGTTTCAGAAACGCCGGAGCCTGTGTCGAGCACTTCGATCAATGCCCCGGCAGCGCCTGCGCGCAGTGCCGCAGCCGAGCGGGAACCCACTGAATGAAGCAGGTCGTCGGCCACGGTATCCCGTGTGCTGATCGTCAGCGTTCCGCCGTTGACCATGGCCTGAATGGCGTTGAGCAGGATGTTAACGAGAACCTGGCGCATTTCCTCGGGCGCACACAGCCCCTCAAGTTCTTCGGAGCACAGTTGCAGATGAACGTCGATCGAATGCTGCTGCACTTCCCCGGCCAGCAGCGACAGCACTTCTGTGATCAATCGATGCAGATCGCAGGGAACCAACTGCAGACGCGTTTCGTCTGAGTAGTGAAGTAAACCTTTGACGATCTCGTCGGCGCGATGCACCGATTCCTCGATCCCGTTCAGCAGTCGACGCTGCATTGCCGGATCGCTTGCGGCATCCGTCTTTGCGAATCGGCTCAGCGCATCGACGGTCATCTGGATCTGGGCAAGTGGGTTGCGGATCTCGTGGGCGAGGCCCGCTGCGAGGTAGCCTACGCTCTCCAGCTTCGCCGCGTGAATGAGCGAGAGTTGGGAAGATCTGAGCGCATCATGAGTCGCTTTGAGATCCAGGTGAGTAGCCATGCGCACCAGCAGCACCTGGAAGTCGATCGGCTTGGTCACGTAGTCGTTCGCTCCGGAATTCAGCGCTGCCACGATATCCCCGCTTTGGTCCTTTGCAGTTACCATGATGATGGGAAGGTCGATCGGCGACACCCGTTCACGAACCCGTTTCAGCACTTCGATTCCGTCCATCCCCGGCATCATCACATCGAGGAGCACCATGTCGAACGATGCCGCCTCATCCTTGCCCGCTGCATCTGTTTTTTCCAGTGCCTTCAGGGCTTTGGAGCCACTCTCAGCCGAGACCGTGAGATAATCATGGCTGGCCAAACGCGATTCCAGTATGTGCCGATTGATCCGGTCATCTTCGACAATCAGAATTCTTGAGACCTTCCGATGTGACATGGGATTCTGGAGTGCCGGAGTGGTGGAGAGAGTCATTGGTTGGAGCTGATTCATCTTACAAATCCAGTCTTTCGTGTCTTTTTGGAGAACGCTTGCGCTTATCAAGCTGTAGGGCAGTGCCATCGTGAGACTCGTCTGAAAAGCTTGGCTGCAGGGGAATAAGGATGAAGACGGATGTTCCCGGCTCGGGTCGGCTCTGGAGCCATATCCGGCCTTGGTGCGCCTCGATCAGATTTTTTGCGATCGCCATCCCCAGTCCCGTGCCTCTCGTCTTGCCATTCGTGAAGAACGGCTCGAAAATCCGTTCCAATGCCGCCGGGGGAACTCCTGTGCCTGTGTCCTTGAACTCGAAAAGAATATCCTTGTCAGACTTGGTGACGATGATGGACAGACTTCCTCCCTGAGGCATTGCTTCAAACGCATTCACTGCGATGTTGACAAAGACCCTGAGGATCTTGCCTGTATCCACCGACAAAAGACTGTTGGATTCGACGGATCGGTGCACCTGATTCTCATCAGCGAACGGGTGGCCTTTGAGTTCATGATCCAGCTGATCAAGTAGCGTCTCTACATGAACCGGATCCAACTTGAGCTGGATCATCCCGCTTGAGTAATCCAAAATATCCTGAGTCAGCTGTTCCATCCGGCGTGCGGAGGATTCGGCAGCTTCTCCGAGGCGGGTTAACTCGGGAACGGCGCAGTGCCTGAGGTAGTAGGCGGTCTGCATGATAGACGCCACGGGAGTCTTCAAATCGTGGACGACGGCACCCAGATTGAGACCAATCACACAGAGCCGACGGGCATCCTCGACTTCGTCAAAAAACTGACGGCTCCAATATAGCAGTCGTTCGTTCATGCACTGCTGGAACCGCGCTCGAAACTCAAGGGAGGCCGCTAAATAGCCATCCAGACCACCGGGGGATATTTCCCACACCACTGCCGGGTCGTTCCCTACAGTGGCTCTCGCAGGTTGAGGTCGTCCGTCTAGAAATCCCATCACACCGAAAAAATCCCCACTGCCATGCACCTCTTGCGCCCGGCTGCAGCCATTCGCCTGCTTTCGTGAGATGCCGATAGATCCGCTGCCGATCAGGCAAAGCCCTCGTCCGGTTTCGCCCTGTTCGACCACTACAGAGGAAGGGGCGAGACGATGCTCCATTACTGGAATGTGCCGCTTCGCGAGCTCCCGGGGCGGGAGATCTTTAAAGATCTTGTTCTGATACAAATCTGACAATTCCATTAAACTCTCCTGGTAGATCTATTGCTGACGGTTCGCGATTTTCGGGCGCAAGAATGGCAGTGATCTGGAGTCATCAGATCGACACCGCCCACTCCTGAGCTGCATCGGTGGCAATGCATGCATGCACTGCCACCGATTGATTGCCTTGTAGTGCGTGTGACTTGTTCAATCACACCGCTAACAGATGTTCGTTGATGCAATGAACGAGTCGGCTCATCGAAACCGGTTTCGCCAGAAACAAGGTGCCATGGTCGGTTACTCCGCCAGCGTCCAGGCCGGCCGCAAGTGCAGTCAGCATGATGATCCGCGTGTTTTTCAACTCTTCATCCTGACGAATGGCGGAAAGCAATTGCAGTCCGTCCACCTCGGGCATGACGATATCGAGTAGAATAATGTCGGGGTTGAATTCGCATGCTACTTCCAGCGTGACCTTAGGATCCGATTCAGCGCGCACTTCAAAGTTCAAATCTTCAAGATTCATCGCCAGGGTGGCGAGAAATCCTGTCTCGTCATCAATCGCCAGTATGCGCCGTTTGCCGCGCTGCGCTGTTTGTTCCTGATTCATCGAGCGCACCCGACTCAGAAACTCACTACTCGAGGCACATGCCTCACGGCAGGCAAGGATCAGTTTGATGTCAATTCCCTTGCGCGCAGCTTCATGGATCGCGTCACGGATCTCGTCATCATCCCACCACACTCCGCTGCCGTCGCGCTCAGCATTCATGAGCGCCTCTCGAACGGCATCCCAGCGGAACTGCGATTCTTCATTGGTCGTTTCGGTAGTCATGGCTCAAGCTGGTTCTGTTGTTGTCGTGTCGGTCGGTGTGTTAGTGCGGTGTGGCCAGCGCTTCATGGATGCAATGCCGCAGTTTTTCCAGGCTCACAGGCTTTGCCATCACGATTCCGCTTGGCGTATGCATTCCCTGTTCGTCGCCAACCTCGCGATTCGATACAAGTGCACTAACCATAATCGCAGGGATATGTTGCAGCTCGGGTTGAGCTTTCATCTTTTTGAGAACGTCGCATCCGTCCGTTTGTGGCATCACGATGTCCAGTAGTACCACGTCAGGGCGGAATGCCAGAGCGCCCTCAATCGCCTTTGTGGAGTCATTCTCGACGTGAACGCGGAATCCCTCATCGAGCAGATTCATCCTCATGGCATCAGTGAAGGATTTTTCATCGTCAACTATCATCACTTTTATAGATTCTGTTTTCATTTCAGGTATTTGGTTTTGCAGTTAATAGTTAATAGTTAAGAGAAAGAGCTGGCGACGGTGCCACGACTGAGTCGGTGGCTTCGGAGCCTTCCAAGCCGACCCGGTGATAGATGGTCTCCAGCAATGAATCCACGCTCATTGGTTTGGGTAGGTGGTCGACGTTCTCACCTTCAATGATCCGGTTAGCATTGACGGATGCCGACATGAAGATGATCGGAATATCCTTCAAATCAGCACGTTGCTGGAGTTGTATGTAAATTTCCTCGCCGTTGATACCGGGCATAATCAGGTCCAGCAGGATCACGTCCGGCTTCCACACAGATGCCTCCGCAATGGAATTCAATGGATCGCACACGCACCGGACTTCGACGTCAGCCGATCCTTCCAGATTCATTGCGACCAACTCGGCAAACGCTTTTTCGTCGTCGATGATAAGAACACGCTTTTTCATGGAATAGTTTTTGTTAATAGCTAAGTCGTTGATTATCGGTCGCGATCACTGCAACGGCGGTCGCGGCCATCGCCAACACGTCGTAAAGCTTAGGTGGGACGGAATCGTTCCGGCGATAGGTGATGTCTTTCCATCGCGGTTGAATCGTGGTTGAATCGTGGTAACTGCCGTGTGCACAACTCCTGCCCTGGCAAACGAGAAGCACGAACTACGATGCCCCTGTGCTAACTCCCTTAATGAGATCCATCCAAAGGATACCTTACCAAAATTCCCTGTCTTGATTATTACATGCATGCTCGTGCCTTGCTGACTTATTGAACCGCAATCCCAACATTGGATCGGGAAAGTGATCCCCTACTAATGTATATGCGTATTCTTGCGTGGGATCACGTCACGTTCCTTCATAATAATTTCATTTCGCTCCACTGAATTTTAATTTCCATTCTGAGCGTGAGCCGTGAGGCTGACCGTAAAAATCGCTATGTCCACGACGATGTGCGATCATTGCTTTGCGCGATTTTGAGTCACCTCTTATTTGGGTGAAACAATGCCCAGCCAGTAAAATTTCTACAAAGGTAATTGCCCCGAGGTTGCGTATTCCTGAGTCAGTGCGGTGCAACAATCGTTATCGAAGATCGCTAGGGTGTTCGGCGCCCACGGTTTCCAAGTGGCGCGGACGTTGGGCACAGTGCGCTGAGCCGCTCGTGGGGGGTGGGGCGCATGTCAGTCCTCAACCCTTGCCGACGCTCTCATTTTCATGGAATGGTTCTGATGATGGTTTTTTCTTCAAGAAGGAACAGGATTGAACACGGGACGCTCCTGCGTCATCATATGTGAAGTGATCCCAACTCACCCAACTCAGGGTCCTGCCACGACCTCTGAAAACACCGGAACTTTCCCAAGTACCCGGTGGACGCTGATTGCCGGCGTCCAACAGCAGGACGACAGGGAACTGCAGGAGCGTGCGCTTTCGGAGCTCTGCCGGATCTACTGGCATCCTATCTATGTGGTGCTGAGAAAGATGAACTGTTCTCCTGAAGATGCGGAGGATCTTACTCAGGAACTGTTCAGGAGGATCGTCAGGAACGATTCGTTTTCCCGGGCCCAACAGACGCTGGGCAAACTCAGAACTTATTTACTGACAAGCGCTAAACGGCTGGCAGCGGAAATGTGGCGGCGGAAATCTGCAGTGAAGCGCGGCTCAGGGTTGGCTCCCATATCCATCGACGATGAAACGGCGGAACTACGCTTTCGCAATCTGCCAACCACTGAAGCTACCCCCGAAAGTCTTTTCGACAAGCGGTGGGCACTCGCGCTTCTGCAGGAAGTAGCACTATGCATGGAGCAAGACTATGAATCACAAGGAAAGCGTGAAATTTTCGAAGCGTTGAAGCCTTTTCTCGCTGGCAGGCCCTCCGGGCAGAATGAAGAGGACGGCTATGCACGCACCGCAGATGCGCTGGAAATTTCCATCGAAGCGCTGAGAATGCGGATATGCCGACTACGTGAACAATTCAGAAAAAAAACGCGCGAAGAAATTGCGGCGACTCTCATCCGGCCTACAGAAGAGCAGGTGGATGATGAGATGCAGTGCCTTTACGCGGCTCTGCGGCAGTCGTAGGGATCACGCCGGAAGTAACTTTCCGGCGCTGCTGTCCGCAGAGCGATCGCAGGCGCTTCAGTTCCAATTGAAAAGCATTCAATAACGGGTGTCTTGGAATCACTTCAGATAGCCGCGCCAATTCAGTTTCGGCATTGTTCATTTCTCCGTCAGCAGATGTCCAACTCTCTTCGGATATCGCAAGCGCCGCTGACACAAGATGGAAGCGCAGGCTCATGAAAGGAGGTTCCAGCTCACCGGCGGTCTTCTCTCGAACGGCAGCCAGCGCCCTCCTGGCTGATTCAGGCTCGTCGTTCGACAAGGCTGCCATTGCAAGTTGAATCCGCGTTCGTGAGAGTTCATTCTGAAACGTAATTCTATCATCCATACCGTCGCGTTTTCCCAACTTGATCCAAAAAGACTCAGCTTCCTTCAGTTGCTTGAAAGCGGCGCTCACATCTCCATCAGACAGGGCAACTTCAGCGCGAAATCGCAATATCTTTCCCAGAGCCTCCAACCGGCCCAGCTGATCGGGTTCTTTTTTTACCCGTTGCTTGTAAACGCGCAATACCTCGTCGACAAGGCCGGTTAGCTCGACGGTTTCAGCACTCGTTTCCAACATCTGCACTGCATAGAAAAAAAGGGAATACGACAAATCCCCACGCTGCTGGGACGCATCATCAAATCCCCGCGCCAGTTTCCGGCGAATCCGAATGGCTTCCTGAAAACTCTGCCGGGATGCCTCGACTTCGCCGATTTGATACAGACAGATACCGAGCGAAGTGCTGGTTGCCGCAAGGTTGTTTCGAAACTTTGGTGCGTTGGGGGTGAGCTCGAGGCATTTCCGGTTCAACTTCAGCGCCGACCTGTAATGAGAAACAGCCTCCTCAACGGCCAGTTCCATAAGAGATACCTTGGCGAGACTTGCGTAGACGCCACTGAGAATCGATACCACCCCTGCATCATCTGGAAACTCTTTGAGCAGCGCTTCTCTTTCCGCAAGAGCACGGGAATAGGCTATGCGCGCTCTCTTGCTCTCGCCCTGGTTACGATAACTATTCCCCAATTTCGTCCAAAGGTCCGAGTAAAAAACACGGACTGTTTTTGTAGGAACCAGAGATCCGGAGTTCTTGAGGTCATCGTAATAGCCGATCGTAACGCTCACTTGCTTCTGCAGGTCTTCATTGCCAAGCCGGTTTTCCATGACATCCCTCAAATCTTTGAATAAGACGGTGATCGCTTCCCGTTCCTGCTGCGCTTGAAGCGCCTTCATGCGATTCCAAATGACCCCGAACACCCCCGCGCAAAGTATCAGACAGAATCCTGCCACGATCGCCAGTCCCTTTTTGTGTCGACCTACAGCTTTTCGAATCAAGTAAAGCGACGAGGTGGAGCGCGCTTTCACAGGCTGCCCTGAAAGATAGCACTGAACATCTTCGGCCATGGCTGAAACCGACTGGTAGCGCTGGGATGGATCAGATTCCAGAGCCTTGTCGACAACCCAATCCAACTCACTGCGCAGCCTTCGATTGAGAATCTTTTCGACAACTTTCGAACTTAGTTTCCGCCGGGCGTCTTCATTCTGTATATCAAGAACCTCGACTGTAGAAACATTGCTTGCCGAACGAGACGTGTAAGGAACGCCGGTCAGCAGTTCATACAAAACGATACCAAGCGAGTAGACATCGGTTCGCGTATCCACATCCTCACGATCAGGATTCAGTTGTTCCGGGCTCATGTAGGCCGGGGTGCCAAGACACTCACCCACCCTCGTAGCAGCTTCGCTCTCACCATCCCAGTCCAGTGCCTTGGCGATACCAAAGTCGATAACCTTTGGCACCAGATGACCATCGACGGAAGTAACGAGAATATTTCCCGGCTTAAGGTCCCGATGGATCACTCCCTTCTGATGGGCATGCTGGACGCCGTGACAGATATCAATAAACAGATTCAACCTCTGCCGGAGGGGTAGAGAATTTTCTTTGGAAAACTCGATCACGGATTTCCCTTCGACCAACTCCATTACGAAATAAGGCCGCCCTTTAACGGTTTCACCTCCGCCGAGAACGGTGGCGATGTTAGGATGCTCCATCGCGGCGAGTGTCCGCCGCTCAATTGCAAACCGTTCGATGATGCGCTCGGTGTCCATGCCACGCTTGAGCACTTTCAAGGCCACGATTCGCGGAAAATCACCGGTTTCGCGTGCACGATAGACTTTGGCGAATCCGCCTTCTCCTATCAGTTTCAGCAGCGTGTAGTTCTCAATTTGGGGAAGATAACCATCACTGCTGCACTCGTCGCCAGGCGAATCGGGCCGGTGGTCGGCCGGCGCGGCAGCCATTGCCTCTTTGAAAACGCACCGCGGACAACCACCAAATGGACTCTCCTCAAAATAGGTCTGTCCACATTGGGCGCATTCTTCGGCTGTTGTGATCAGGGCCATTTGATCTCAGTAGGAATATTAAGTGATCATACGTCGCGGCTGGGCACAACGGCAACCTGAATAAGACCAGTGATGCAGGCATCCGGTATCGGGGTGTTCAAACTCCAAGGACGATCTCATACCTATTTGCTATGTACTCCGCAGTATCTCATCACAAACGATTCTCGATGATTGATGCAAAAATCACTTTCCGCACTCTATTTTCAATCATTCTCTGTTAACCATAATTCCCATAGTGGGCACTCTACTTGGGCCGACTTCCTCGGCGATTACGAATCCAATTACCGCAAGATCCACGGCCAGCTCAGCCCCTTCTCCGTCGAAGCCGTCGAGGACTTCTTCCGTTGCTGCGATCTCTCCGCCGGATTCACCCGCCTCCAGTGCCCCAACCCCGAATGCGGCCACGAGCGACTACTAGCGTTCATCTGCAAGAGCCGACACGTCTGCCCCGCCTGCCACCAGCGCCGCGTGTGCGGCACCGCCGACTGGATCGCCGAATCCCTCTGCAAACCCGTGCCCCACCGCCAGTTCGTCTTCACCATTCCCCGCATGCTGCGCGGCATCTTCCGCAAGCGCCGCCATCGCCGGCGTCCAGACCTTCGGCGATTACCCTAGAACCGTGAATAGGAAATTGAGTTCATGCGCACAAGTTGCTTACACTGTGTTGCATGAGTGCGTTGTTAGAACAATTGAGCGCTCACCCTGAGGGTGAGTCTAAAAATGAAGCGTTGTCAGCAGTAAATGCCTGGCCGCTGGACACCCCCGGCGGGCGATTTTATGCCGAGTGGGATGAGGATACCCCGGTCACGCGCGATGGGCAGTTGATCTTCTTCTTTCAATTTCTCAAGGCAGGTGGTCGCTGGGAGCAGTTCATGGACAAGTGCCCGCTTTTCTACACGGGCAATCTAGGCAGCGGAGCGCTCAATGTCATGGGAACAGTGCTGCTCAGCGTGCTCAATGGGCACTGGCGCTATGCCCACATCAACGCCGTGCGCGGGGACGGGATCAATCCATCACTGCTCGGAATGAAGCGCACCGTCAGCGAAGACGCCGTGCGTGCTGCGATGAAACGCATCCCTGAAGTCACTGGCCTGGAATGGTTGCAAAACGAGATACGCGACAGCATTGAGCCTGCTCTGGAATTGCCATGGATCCTCGACATCGACACCACCGTAAAGACTCTCTACGGCCATCAAGAACGTGCCCAGATCAGTTACAATCCACACAAGCCCGGGCGCCCCAGTCACATCTATCACAGTTACTTCGTGTCCAACCTGCGCATCTCACTGGGCGTAGAGGTTCTGCCCGGCAAAAAGCACAGCGCCGGTGAAGGCATGCCCGGCTTGTGGAAAATGTTAGACGCCCTGCCACGCTGCCGTTGGCCCACATTCGGCCGCGCCGACTGCGGCTATGGCAGCGAGAAAGTGATGCGCGAGTTTGAAGACCACGACCTGCCCTACCTGTTCAAGCAACGGCAGCGCCTGGATCGATGCCGGCAATGGCTGGGAGGCCATGGAGTCCGAGTTAAAATTGAGCGACTGGACACAGACCCGTCGAGTCGTGCTGGTGCGTGAAGCTCCCGCATTGGCACCCGTGGGCAGTCAGGCCCGCCGCCACCGAGATCACCAGAGCAGTCTGCCAGGAACAACCGGGGAAGGCTGGGAAGCGACAGCCGCCCCCTGGAGTGGCAAGATCGCCGTCTTAGTGACATCGTTAGACCAACGCACCTATCCAACCGAAGCGATGCCCCGGCTCTACCGCGAGCGAGCCGATTGCGAAAACGTGTTCGATGAACTCAAAAACCAATGGGGCTGGAACGGCTTCACCACCCAGAAGCTGGGCCCCTGTCGACTCATGGCCAACCTCGTGGCATTGATTTACAACTGGTGGAACCTCTACGTGCGCTTCTACGACGAAGAGCATCACCGCGAAGCCATCACCAGTCGCCCCGCGCTCATGCAGGGAGTCGCACGGCAAGTGCAAAGCGCCGGACAGCGGACAATCAAAGTAAGCATCCTGCACGAGAAAGGCGACATCATTGCACGCGCAGTGACCTTAATCAGCAGTCAGTTACACGCAATGATGCGCATCGCTGAGCGATGGACAATCAGCCAACGCTGGGCTTTCCTATTGACGCGCTTACTGCGCGGCTGGCTGGGTGGAAAATGGGTGCGCGGCGTGCCAAGCGACGCGGCACCACTTCTCAGTGGATAGAATCCCAGATTCTTCCCGCAATCCCGTTTGTCGATCCCAACTGGACGCCTCGCCCGCGAATCCACCTCAACATCCATCTCCTATTTTCCTTTTTAGGATTACAGAGCCCCTGTATTCACCAGAAACGACATCCCGACCGGGAATCCATACGTCTGGCGGCGTACTTTTGACTTTCGTGAGAGCCTGCGCGCAGACATGAACCTTAAACCTGTTCGATCGCACTGTCAGTCGCGGGTAAAGATTCGTGTAGGGCCGCTCTTTCACTTTCACGTTATCCCCGGTCAACCGATGTTTGTTCCAGAACATCAACATGTCGTTGCGCCCGATCCATTTCTTGCCTTCAGGCACTAAATACATCTCCCACACTTCCGAAGCGGTCCGGAATACCTGACCGCTGGCGAATTTTGCATCCCATTGTTTTAGAGTGGCCTCGATATCAATGAAATGCCGCCACTTCTGATCTCCTGCTTCGTCCTTGTAGATCGCTGCTGCATTTGCCGGGATGATCAACATTTTCTTGAACCCCCTCTTTCCCCAGGCTCCGCCCGCCCATGAACCCACCCCTGGAAATCAAAGTTCCTACCAATGAACCGCCCTGGAAGAAGTGATTAGGGGGATGGCGACCTCATCCGGTCGCTGCGAGACGGCCACCAAGGAAATGAAAAGAGCACCTGCCCGGCTTTGTTGGGTGTTTGAGCGATTCAAATCGCTGAGCCTACGACATGAACGGACTCGGCGTGTTTTGGCAACGATGCGCTCGTCTTTTCAACTTCAGGAACGTCGCGATCATCGGCGTTGTCGCACTGCTGTTCTGACTGCGTAAGTGAATCAGAAACCGCCTCCTGCTCATCAGCATCATCACATTGAAAAGTCTCCGTGAGCCCGCCGATTCGCTCTTGGATTCCATCGACAGTTTCGCGTAACTTCGCCAGGGCATCTAGAATCAATTTGTCCGAACTCATCCGCACATGAAGATTTTTCAGTTCCTCTTCGAGCGAGTTTTTTTCTGCTCGGACACGTTTATCGAGTTCCTGAATGAAGCCACTCGCGAATTCTCCCACGGCACGATCGGAAGAGGACTGGGGGATACCGGCAAATTGTTGATTCAGGCTTTCCAGGCATAGACTGCGGATCGTCCGCAGGCCTTCCTCACCAAGACGCTTGCTTTTCACATCCGGGGGGATTTGCTGATCCAGGTCACCGACAGTTCCTAAAACGCGTTGCCGCACGGCTTCCTGATTGCGGAAGAGAATCCAATCAACAAGGCTCTTCCGCACGGGGATGGCGTTCACTTCAATGCTAAGTCGGCCCTCTTCCGAGTTTGAACTGGCCGCTTGCTTTGCGCCGATGCTTTGCCCTAATTCAGGAAGAGAAATAGCAAGCGAATCGATTGCTGCCACCGTTTCAATTGAAAACTTGGCTCCGCAAAGTGGAGTATCCACCAGCGTTTTAACTTGGCTGACGGTCTCAGCATTCACGTGAGACGCGAATTCATTGAGAATCGGCCCACAATAGTTGTCCAGCAAGCAGCGCAAACTGTCACCTGATTCGCTCCACCGTTCCACCATCCTCTCTAGCTTCGATGCCGTTTCACCTCTCAAACTCTCAGCGACTTGCCGCGCCTTTGTTTCGCACTCCTGCTGCTCGCGCTGAAAAACGTGCGTGTTGTCGGTCTGCTCATATTCAAGCGCCGCCTGGATTTTCGCCTCGGCCGCGAGCGCCTGCTGCTCTAACTCGCTACTCGTGCTGGAAAATTCGTCAAGACTCTCCGGGCTACTGTGTTTTTGCAATTCGTCGCAGAGTGTTCCGCCTTGCCGCAAACTGTCGCGCATGAAGCCGAGGAAGTACTCGTTGCTGTTTAGATACTCGGTCAGATCCTGACGGAATGTCTGGAATGTTTCATCTTCCGGATCAGACTCCCCTTCCTCTTCAGTGGCGATCTCTTCGCTTTCACCATCACGCAATCCTGCCGCAGTTTGCTGCAAATACGCGGACGCCGAGTTAAGCAGATCGATTGGATAAATCCGCAATCGCCCGTCGTCTAACGCGTCCTTCAATTGGGCGTTCATCGCCAGGGTTTCGAATGCCTCGATAATTTTTTGCGGGTCCTGGCTTTCAAGACTTGGCTGCAGCGTCCCGTCCGGATGGAGATCGCGCTTGCCTCCATCAATGTTTACTACAAGGAAGATCCTGCTGAAAAGGTCCAGGAGATCGGTAAACTCGGCAAACACCTGCTCAAGGTATAGATTGTCCGTCTTAACAACAAACACCGCGCAGGCGGCACTGTTACGGAACTCGCGCGTCATCAAATCGTAGCCAAATTTCATCCGGCTGTAGAGCCCCGGTGTGTCGACCATTACCGTACTCGATTCGACAAGGTCACTGATAGGCAAACGAATATCAATGCGCCTGATGGCTTCCGGAAAATCAACGCCCGGATCAAACGACTGACCCAATTGCTCCTTTTCCCGGATGCGTTCCGCCAGTTCCGAGTGCCCTCTGGTGACCGCTTCCTGCAGAGCCGAGTTGTCGTGGTAAGACCTTTCCTTGCCATCGTAGCTGGTCATCGTGAACGACTTCTCACCGTGACTCACGTAAACAAGGCTCGGGTACGCCGGCAGAGACGTCACTTCCGAGACATAGGTACCGCTGATCGCATTCATCAAGGTCGACTTTCCACTCTTCAACGGACCAAAAATCAGCAAATACGCCTGCTGCCCCTCGATTTTGTCTCCCAGCGATTTCAGCCGCATCCCGACATCCAGCAAGCCGGCCTGAGTAGTTCGGAGCATATCCACTCTCGATTCACTTTCGATACAATTCGAGGTAGTTTTAAGAGCTTCAGCCAGGGGCGAAAGCACAGTGTCGTATTCCTGACAGAACGCAGCGATTTCAGTCTTCATAATCTCAAACAGTTGTGGGGCAATGGGTCAAAGCGCAGAATCCTTCATTGAAGGCTCCTGATTATTACGCAATCTTAACTTTCATAAACACTGAAGGAAGTTTTTGTCATCTGACAAGAAGAAACGTGCCGCCTGCACAGCTTTTCATTTCAACCAGGAACACGCTCAAACCACTTCCTGAACCGAGCCAGCACGCGACTGTGTTCATTTCGCGTCCACGGTAGAGCTGCTACGATTCGTAACACCGTGCCCAGCTAATCCCAAATTAGCTCAGGTCAGAAGCGCCACACGGGCACCGGTGAGTCGCTGTGTACGGCCGCTTAAATTGCAGCTGGGATGGTAAAACCATTCTCATCGGACGGATATTTTCCGAACTCTTGGAGAGGCCCATTGATAAGGCTTCCGCCAATGGTCGAAATGCAGGACGCCCTCAGCCTTCAGCGGATCGTCCTGCTATTTGTCGCTGGTGTCTTTGCGAAATGTGAGAGGCGTGCGTGCGTCTTTAACAGGCTTGAGGCCGCGCCCTTTGGCTCTATCGACGTCTTTGGCCAAACGGAACCACT
>JBNMNB010000032.1:0-42719 GCA_051270635.1 Verrucomicrobiales bacterium
CTGTATCTGAGAGGGAAAACTTGAGTGCAAACTAACGAAAGTTTGTGCCGCTTCGTGATCTGCCCGCTTAGATGGCGAATTAACTAGCGAGGGGTGCCACTCAACGCACCACCGACCTTCAATTTGCAACCATCTGTGACTATGTCATCCAATCAATCCCCCATTCGCGTCGTCTTTACCGAAGGCGGCAAAGGCGGTGTCGGTAAGACCGAGATCGCCATCAGTCTCGCCACCTGGTATCAATCTCAAGGAATCTCGCCACGCTTCATCGACTTCGATACCGAGAACACTGACAAGAGCGGCCTCAAGAACTTTGTTCCAGACGCCGTCCGATTCGATATTCATACCCCTGGAGCGCTCGATCATTTCTTTGAGGTCTGCGATACCGGAGATCGCGTCGTTCTCGCCGACATGGGCGCAGGTGCCGGATCCGCTACCTACGATTGGTTCGAGAAGATGTTCGACGATTCGCGCGACATGAACATTCGATTTACCGCCATTGGAGTCACAACGAACGATCCTGGAGCAGTTCTCTCTGTCCTGCGCTGGGCGAAGCATCTGCAACAACAGGTCGACTACCTCATCGTTTTGAACGAAACCTCCGAGACCGACCGGACATTCGAATACTGGCATGACAATCCGCTAGTAAGGAAGTTCGCCGAAGCATTCAAGCCGGTCGTCATGCGTTCAGATGTCAGGATCGCCGAGTTTCAAAGCGAGCTTCGGAATCAGGAACTCTCACTTGATGATGTGATCGAGCGCCGCACCGATTCGCCGTTCTTCCGGAACACAATGCAGATCGTGCGCGCAAGGCGCTACCAGCGAACCCTCTACACAGGCTTCGATTCTGCCTCCGATATCCTACTGCCGACCCTGACCACTGAAGAGGACTAGAACCATGGTTGACACAACCACACTCCAAGCAGTCGGTGACCTCCTGGCTCCGGAACATCAGGAACGATTCGCTGAAATTCTGCAGTACTTCGAAAAGCTACCTGACGATGACGAGTCCGTCCAGCTAGTTACGGCGACTGGGCTGATGGCGCTTACCATGAACCAGATCCCGGAAAAGGTGCGTATCCTGCTCGAACAGGCACACGATGTCCTGACTGAAGATCAAGCCAAGGCGCTCGGAGAGCAATTTCGAGAGATCCTGACAAGCTCACTCGACGTTCCGAACTACAAGGATATGAGCGAGATGACGCGCACGATTCGCGAAACTTATCAGAAGAACCACCACGAAAGCGGCAAGCTACTCGACAGCCTTGGCAGCTTGCAGCGCGAAGTTGCGAAGAGCCGCCGCCTGTCTCCCATCCTCGCCTGTTCCTTTGCCGCAAGCTTCGTCACCCTCGCCATCGGAGCAGTGGTCGCCTTCTTCTGGCTACCCAAACTTCTTGACGAGCCTATCACGATCCCGAAACACCTCTGGCCCTACGTTGAACTACAACGCGAACACCGCTTGTACCATTTCGACGGCAAGCTCCCCAACTTGACTGACAAAGACGTCAGGATTATGAAAATCAAAGAAGGCGTGCTCGGTGCCTTCAGGGAAGGAGACGATGCGGTGATCGTTCTGGAGAAACCTGACCAGCCTACCAGCGAGACAAACTGAATTCTTTCTAGGTCATGACGAAACAACAGCCGATCACCAGCAGGACAAAGCCAGAGCTGATAAGCCGAGATCAACTTGCCAAACGCTGGAGCGTTTCCAAAGAAACCATCAAGCGGAGAGAACGGGAAGGGCTCCTCAGTCCCGTACGCTTTAACCAGCGTCTGATTCGCTATCGTCTTGATGACATTCTGGCGATAGAACAGTCTCTGCTCTCATGAACGAATCCAGTAGGTACCGACTCACGCCTGCTCTTCGGATCCGCTTTGAAACACACTGAAGGGCAGCTAGGCACAGACCCTGGCGACTCAACGGATTTGCTGCGCATCACTCAGATCCTACCCACAGCAGACGGGATTCAGTTAGAGTGGGCAAGTGTCGAAGGCAAACGCTTTAACGTCCAGTCTTCTACTACCGCTGAACCAGGCTCCTGGGAAGCGATCAACTCTCAAGCCATTGAAGCCGACGGGACAACGACAGGATTCATCGCTCCGTTGTCGGACGATCAGATGGTTCTGTTCCGTGCAGTCGTCCGTCCGTAGAGGACCCTGACACGACTCAAATAAAACCCATGGCCCGCTTCGTCTTTTGGCGATGCGGGCCATTTTTTGAGATCCACGTCTAACATCACGAAACATTGATCTCCCGAAACAGCCACGCACGCGCTATAGCTCATTGACGGTCGATCGAGCTTGTTGAGGTTCCCAAAGCGGCGGCTGTTTCTGGCACCGTCATGCCCGCGAAGTAACGGAGGGCAACGATCTTTGCGAGATCGGGATCTTCTTCGCTGAGCTTTGTGAGGGCTTCGTCTACTGCTAGGATTTCGTCAGGTTTGGCCGCCGTTCCCATTCTGGATTCGTCCCAGGTCATGTGGACCGCGTCCAGCGTCGTCATCGGCCGCTACAAGCTCTGTCAGAGGCGAACGAGCAACGCAATCAAGCACAAGCGGCGCAGCGATCAGATGATCGGCACGTCCGCTTACATGAGCCCCGAGCAAGCGGCGCTCAGCCGAAGCACCGGTGGCATCATCGAAAGAGGACCAGCTGACGCAGTTTAATGCGTGGCTTCAAGGTCAAGGCTTTGAGACGTCCTGAATTTGATTCACGCCATCTCCCGACGCACCAAAGTTTAGAGTCTTTTGGTGTCCCGAACTCACGAAAATTTCTCTACCAATCCTCGAAATAGACTCCCTTTCGACCAGCCACCTCAAACAGCGTTCTCACACGTAGTATCCGAGTGAGACACCAAGGCAACACAAGGCTATGCCAGCAAAGAATCTCACGTTGGTCTGTAACAGTTGTCCGTGGGATTCCTATTGAGTGCATGTCCAAGATCACAACCAAGCTCCATCAATCAGATATTGAAACAAACGACCTTGCTGAGCCCCAAATAGGCACCACAGAAGCGAGTTTCTGGGATGAATCCCAGATTCAAGGAATCATTAGGCACGCCGGACACACTGGCCGATCCCCGCAAGAGTTTTTCACCAAGAAGTGGAAAGAGAAGCTGATTCACAAAAGAGATTCAGTAGGCGAGATGCCGGTATCAAAGGACTGACAATGACCTGGGCTAAATAGAAACAAACAGTTTTCGGATTGTTGTGAGGGCTGAGAACCGATAGGAAACGATGAGTATGTCGCGCCAGTGTTCACAGTGCGGGAAAACCGTTCCCGATCATTCTCCGGAGAAACTTTGTCCGAAGTGTTTGTTCGCAGCCGTGGCGGATGACAATTCGCACACCGGGAGCGCATTGGAATCTTCGGCGAGTCACGAAGCTATTCAGAAAATCTTCCTCGAAGCTTTGGAATTGCAGTCGTCAGCGGATCGTGCCGCCTACCTGGAGGATGCTTGCGGCGATGACGCGGAGTTGCGTGAATCACTTGAAGCCATGCTGAAGGAATACGAGGAGGAGGGCGGCGGCTCGGCGGAGCCAGTGATGCCGCATGGGCAATTTGAGCCTGGAAACGTGCTGGTTGATCGCTACCGGATTGTGTCGATGTTGGGCAAGGGAGGGATGGGTGAGGTCTATCGAGCCGACGATCTCGTGTTGAAGGAAGCGGTGGCGTTAAAGATTCTGCCCAAGCATCTCGTCGAGCGTCGATCTGTGCTAGAGGCCTTGCGTAACGAGGTCAAGCAAGCGCGGTTGGTTTCTCATCGGCACGTCTGCCGGGTGCACGACATTGGGGAGATTGACGGGCGGCCTCTGTTGTCGATGGAGTACATCGAAGGCGAAGATCTCGCCTCGCTTCTTCGCAGCTTCGGGCAGTTATCAGCAGCTAAGGCGGTTCAGTTAGGCCTTCAGTTAGCCAAAGGCTTAGCAGCTGCCCATGAGCAGGAGGTGCTACACCTCGATCTCAAGCCCGCCAACCTGATCATCAATCGCAAAGGTGACATCAAGATTTCGGACTTCGGCCTGGCGCGGTTGAGTTCAACCACCGACGAGGAAGGCCAGGTCGCGGGTACACCGGCGTACATGGCCCCGGAGCAGGCCTTGGGCGGAGCCCTTTCGATCCAGACTGACATTTATGCCTTTGGGTTGATCCTGTTTGAAATGCTCGCCGGTCGACGGCCCCACGAGGTGCGCAGCCTCCATGACGTTCGGACCTTTCATCGGGCAGAGCAACCGATCCCCGCGCCATCCACCTATTTGTCGGGCATGCCGGAAGACCTGGAACGCTTGATCCTGGATTGTTTGGAGCGTGATGCGGCAAAGCGCCCCGATTCGTTTGGCACCATCGTGGACGTGCTCAAGGCGAGCGATACCTTTGCGGCGCAAGTTGGAAGCCATGATAGTGCCGATCATTCTTCCATCGAGGAGAGTGATGTCTATCTCAGCTTTGCGGCCATCGATGACCAACCGCTTTCTGCGGAGAAACAAGGCTGGATCACGCAGTTTCGCCGGAACTTGGAGATCCGAGTGGAACAACTCTCTGGCAAACAGCTAAAAGTCTTTCGACCACGCCGTGGGAGATCAGAGGTCGCGATTGATCTCGCCATGTTAGAGTGTCTCACCGAGGTGAAGGCGATGGTGTCCGTCGTCTCGCCACCCTTTGTCAATTCGTCAAGTTGCGTGAGCGAAGTGAAAGCGTTCTGGGACGCTAACACACGCGATGGCACGCTCCACATCGATGGTCACACGCGGGTGCTCAAGGTGTTGAAAACGCCCATCGATGATGACGAACTGCCAACCGAACTCCGTGACATCATGCAGGAACTGCTCGGCTTTGAGTTCTTTGAATACGATGCCCAATCGGGACGTTTGAAAGAGTTTGCCGAGTGGTTTGGCTCTGAGGCGGAGCAACGATTTCACGAACGCATCTACGATCTCGCCCAAGAGATCAATGCTCTCTTCAAGGCGCTCGGCAAAGCGCCATCGCCGGTAACTGCAGACGAAGCCAAGACGATTTACGTCGCCGCCACGACGTCTGACATCGCCTCTCATCGGGATCGGATACGACGAGAACTGGTCGCGCGCGGGCATCGAGTCTTGCCGGAGCGTCCGTTGCCCTTATTGGCCACTGAAGCGGAGGCAATCATTCGGACGTGTTTGGCCGAGAGCGATCTGGCGATTCATGCCTTTGGCGGGAGCTACGGGGTGATTCCTGAAGGTTCCAATCAATCTCTAGCTGCCCTACAGAATACCCTTGCCGCCGAGCAATCCAGGCGAACCGGCTTGCTGCGCGTGATTTGGATTCCTGACGAAATCACGCCGAGCGATGACAGACAGGAACGACTCCTCGAGGAACTGAAGACGAAGCCCGAGTGTCATCGCAATGCAGAGATTGTCGTCAATACGTTTCAGACACTCAAGCCGATCATCCTTGATCGGCTATCTCCGGTGGAGCCTCCAACCGAGGTCACGGATAAGTCTAACAGTGTTCCTTATCCCGGTCTACGTCCCTTTCGCATGGATGAAGATTACCTGTTCTTTGGCCGTGAAGAACAGACCGCTGAACTCGTCAGACTCCTGCGAGAGCACCGCTTTATTGCCGTGGTCGGCCGGTCAGGCAGTGGGAAGTCGTCTCTGGTGCGTGCCGGTCTCCTCCCAGCGATTCAAGGCGGCAAGATCCAGCAAAGCAAATCGGCTTGGAGGATGGCTGTGTTGCGTCCCGGTGGGCATCCCTTACGCAATCTAGCGGCAAGTTTGATCGATACGGGTCTCTATGACCGGGAGGATCGGGAAGCCTTGCCGCGACTGTTGGCCACTCTCAATCACAGCGCGTTTGGATTGGTCGAGGCCTTCCATCAATCCGGGATCGGGAAAGAAGCGAACTTGCTCATCGTGGTGGATCAATTTGAGGAACTCTTTCGCTTCGAACCCGACGATAGGCATGCCAAAGATGCCGCGCACGCCTTTGTGGAGCTCTTGTTAGAGGGCAGCCGAGCTGCAGACATTCCCATCTATGTGGTGTTGACCATGCGTTCCGATTATCTTGGCGACTGCGCGCATGTCCCTGGGCTCGCTGAAGCCGTTAACCTGGGCGAGTACTTGATCCCGCGATTGGAACGCAAGCAGTTGCGGGCCGCGATCGAAGGGCCGGCGGTGGTCGGAGACGGCGCCGTGGCCTATCGCCTGGTGCAGCATCTGCTCAATGAGTTAGGGGACGAGGAAGATCAATTGCCCGTCTTGCAACATGCGCTCATGCGTACTTGGGCGTTCTGGCAGGAAGACCGCGCAGAAGACGAGGAAGTCGATCTGCGGCATTACGAATGCAGCGGCGGCATGGATCTGGCCATCTCCAATCATGCTGATGAGGTCTTTGATAGTCTCCCTGACGATCAGCATCGGGACGTGGCCGAACGGCTCTTCCGCTGCCTCACGGTGAAGGGCGATGACAACCGCGGCGTGCGGCGCCCCACGCGACTCGATCAGTTGGACGCGATCGCCGGTGTCGATCGCGAGGTCGTGACCACGATTCTCAATGCTTACCGGCAACCGGGCATCACCTTCATCATGCCAGGCGAGGAGTGTGTGTTAGAAGACGACACGATCATCGATCTCTCTCACGAAAGCCTCATGCGCGTGTGGAAGCGACTCCGGCATTGGGTCGATACGGAAGCGCAATCGGCTCGCATTTACCAACGACTGGAAGACACTGCAACCTTGCGGGAGGAAGAAAAGGCGGGCCTCTATCACAATCCCGATTTGGATATTGCGTTGGCCTGGCGTGACGAGGAAAATCCGAACGGTGCCTGGGCAGCTCAATACGGTGGCGAGTTTGCCAGGGCGATGGCCTTTCTCGAGGAAAGCGAGTTGGTCGCGGAACAGGCCATCGCGGAACACGAGGCGGCGAGGCAGAAGGAACTCGCACAGGCCCGGACGCTCGCCGAGACTCGCCGGCGCGCGGCGAAGGGATTCCGGCTGTTTGCGGTAGGCATGGGTGTCGTCGCGATCGTGGCGGCCGTTGCGTTCGCTTTCGCGTTGAAGCAGAAAGCCAACGCCGTCACCGAAAGGAAGAATGCCGAGGAGAGCGAGGTCGCAGCGAGGGGACGCCAGTACGTCTCCGATATGAGCCTGATCCAGCAAGCTCTCGAGGGCAGCGATATCGGACGGGCGAAAGTCCTCCTCGATCAGCACATCCCCACAGAGGGGGCCAAGGATTTCCGTGGATGGGAGTGGCGTTACCTCCAAGCGCAAACGCTTGGTGATGAATCAGCGAGGCTGGGCCCGTTTGATGATGGAGTACTGAAGGTCGAGTATTCTCCGGATGGGAGATGGCTCGGCATCCTCGATTTGAAGAACATTTTTTTCCTCTGGGACTCCGAGACTCGGACCGTGCTCCACGAGCGCAAAGTTGGCGGTAGGTTCGCGTTCTCTCCCACCGAGAATAGGGTGGCGGTCCCGGATCTCGAGGGGACAAGAATTACACTGTTGAACTTGGATAATGAGGGGATCTTGAGCGAGTCACAAATTGACCTGGGGCGTTTCGTCTGGAGGTTGGCCTTTTCTGATGATGGCAGAAAATTGGCCTACTTTACGCCGAGTAAGACTGGGGAATTCCAGATTGGGGTTTGGGATCTCGATCGGGGCTCCGAAACAGTTTTCCCGATTGAAACGAGCTCCGCTCCTGCTGGAGGAGAGCATACGGGACGAGTCGCATTGAGGGGAGATACCCTGGTCGTTGGTAACGTGGATGGCAATACCCACGTGTTTTCACTGGGCGAGGGCAAGCGACGCTTCGTCTGCGAACACCCCGAAATCATCTCTGCAATTGCGATTTCTCCCGATGGGAAATGGCTCGCCACCGGCACTGCGTTTTCGGACCCGTATGTCAGGCTTTGGGATCTGGAGACGGGAGAGCTTCGGCATACCTTGATGGGTCACTTCAACTGGGTTTGCTGCCTCAAGTTCTCCCGCGATGGCGCCCGATTGGCTTCTTCAAGCGCCGATCAGACCATCCGATTATGGGACCTCAAGGGTGACCGTGAGATCTCCAGTCAGGTTCTCCATGGGAACAAAGACGAAGTGTATACCGTTTCCTTCAGCCCCGACGCAACCACGTTGGTGTCAGGGAGCAAGGACGGATGGGTCAGCTTTTTCGATATTACGAAATCGGAGTCTCGCTCCCTCCACCGGAAGTATTCCCAAGTAGACCCGCAATTCACCTTTTCTCCCACCGAGAATCAACTGGCTGCGATCGTGAAAAACCGGACAGCAGCGCTTATTGATACGAAAAGCCTCAATGTCATTCGTGAACTCCCCGGGCTGGGTACGGAAGTAAAACAGGTCTTGTTCTTCCCAGGTGGCAATCGACTCGCGGCCACAGATCTTAGTTCGTCACTGATCATCTACGACGTCACTTCGGACCAAATCATAAACAAGAAGGAAACCCCTTATTCCGGCTTTGAACTTTTGAGCTTTTCAAACGATGGGATTCTTGCCACGAGCACGAGCCTTGGCCGTGGAGAGGTTATCCTTTGGGATGGTGACAAGCTTGAAATAATCAATACCCACAGTGCGCCCTCCACGTTGGTAGAGTTCAGCCCGAGTGGGCTTTTCGCCTGGTTTTCTTCGCGGTCGGGCAATCAGAAAATTCTGCTAGGAAACCTGGATACACCGGAACGGGAGTTGAGTTTCAATAGTAGGCGCAGTCCTTCGGCGCTCGCGTTCAGCGACGACGAACGCTATTTGGCCACCAGCAATCAGTTGGGTTTCGTCGGCCTCTGGGATCTCTACTCGGACGAAAACCAAGCCAGGATGTTCAAAGCGTCGATGATGGCGGCCTACGGCGTCAATCTGTATCAGTCGAATGAGCGTCTTGCCACGGGTGGGAACGGTAGAGATCTTCTGAAGATCTGGGACCGCGAGTCGCTGCAGCAGTTGCTCGCCTTCGAGGGGAAAGGTACTACAAAGGGCGGCCACATGGAGGTTTCCTCCGATCAGAATACGATCGGTTTGAGTGTCGAATACCACGGCGAACGAACCCTGAATCTATGGCGGGCTCCTACCTATGAGGAGATCGCCGAAGCTCAAGCGGCGGTTGAGATCATTCCACGGCAAAAGAGCGAAGTGGCAAGGAGCTTTCTCGCGGCCGTAGCAGAGGGCCCCTTCGAGAATGTACAAAAGGAATGGAGGGCTCTGGTGGCCGGGGATCCCTGGCCGCATGGGACTTCGGCGTGGGACATGTCCTCGGCCTACCTAGAAGCGACTTTCGCGGAGGCGAATCGACTCATCGAGGCGGAAGGTAAGGAGGCTGCGATTGCGCTGATCCGGCCTCTGGCGATGTTCTCTCTGGGAGACTCATCCGGGGGGGATGGCCTTCACTTTTTAATCTCGAAGATGATCGTCTGGGAGTTTTCCGAGAACGCACGTTCTCTCGTAGCTGCGGGTTCCGTTTGGAAATACTTCGACGGCGGATCCCGTGACGGAGCCGACTGGCGGGAGCGTGAATTTGATGACAGTGAGTGGAACGAAGGCCCGGCGAAGTTAGGCTATGCGGACAATCCAAAAACGACGATCGGGTTCGGAAGCGATCCGGAGAACAAGCATATCACGAGCTATTTCAGGCACCGGTTCAACGTCGCCGATGACACGCCAATAGCCTCCCTCTGGGTGGAGGTCGTCAGGGATGATGGGGTAGTGGTCTACCTCAATGGAGAGGAGATCTTGCGTGACGCCATGCCTAGCGGCCTGATAACGGGCGAGACCCCGGCGATCAGTTCAGCCCTCTCAACGGCCGCAGAAAGCAGGTTCAATTCTTTCGTCGTTTCCTCCGCTCATCTCCGCTCCGGCGAAAACGTGATTACCGCCGAGGTGCATCAAGCCGGTGCCTCCAGTAGCGATCTTGGCTTCGATTTGAAATTGTCTGGTTTGAGCCACAGTCCCACCAGCTATCTGGCGCATCTGCTGGAGGAGGGTGATGATGCTGAGATTGTAGACGGCGTGCGTGGGCTTCTTCCGAGGCCGTTGCGCGAACCGTGGACGCAGGGATTCAATTTTGTCACTCGCGGGGAGATTTCCGAAGAGAATAGCGAGATTCCGGATTCGCTCTGGGTAATGAGGTTTGACTTAATGTTAAGAGAGAACCCCGAGGCGCAGTTGCAGACGGCCGAGCGACGACTAAAAATCTTACAAGCCGATCCTTCCCCCAAGGCCAATCTCATTGAGGCATGGACCGCGCGGGAGAAGAAGGCGCAGACGGCACTGATGAATTCCAACACCGATAATGGCCCAAAAGGCCAGTAGATTTGTGCAGGTGATTTCGTGACGAGCCCTTAGTCACATCGATTTCATTTCCACGCTAAAGGCAGTTGGGGATATGTGTGAATAACGAGTCGTCTTAATCTGAAAAAGTGCCCATCAAGTATTGCAGCTCGGCATCAACCTCCTCCGGGGAGTTGACCGTTTGCGCAATGTTATCAAAAACACCTCGTGATGACCAATGCCATGACGAAACGCCCACGACATGACCAGTTGAGCCCGCAGCTGTGAGAATAGGAGTTCGAACTCGGCTACGTTCTTGAGTGGAGTTTAGGATCGACTTCTTGTCGATTAGCCGCTTGAATTTTGATAAGTAATTCAGGCGCTTAATTGACATTTGCAGATCGAGCGCCGAAATTAGGTTTCAACTTAGCGGCGGTTAATCGACATGTATACTTTTTACGGACGCGAATCCGATTTCGAAAACTTTCGGCAACTCGTTCGACAGAAACGAGCTACGTTGGTCACTTGCCAGGGAAGACGGCGGATCGGCAAGTCGACTTTCGTTGCCCAATGCGGGGAATTCGTCGACCACTCGATGTCGATATCCGGACTTGCTCCTCGCACGATGATCGGCAAACGCGAGCAGCTTCACAACTTCGCGGAGGGGCTCGCCCGCCAGTTCGGCGCGCCGGAATTGTCGTTCGATTCCTGGCCGAAAGCTTTCCACTACCTATCAACTTTGCTGCCAAAGACAGGATCAGTGCTGCTGCTGCTCGATGAGATTTCATGGATGTCCATTGGTGATCCCGATTTTGCCGGCCACCTCAAGAACGCCTGGGACGATCATCTATCCAAGCACCCGCGCCTAATCTTGGTACTGTGCGGCTCAGTATCGTCCTGGATTGAGGAGAATATTCTGAACAGTACGGGATTTGTTGGGCGCGTGTCCTGGCAATTCAGACTCGCTCCTCTTCCACTGCAACATTGTGACGCGTTCTGGGCGGAGCGTGAGAAACAGCGAGCGAAGCCAACACCTGTGCGGGACAAACTTAGATTGCTCGCGGTCACCGGAGGCGTGCCGCGTTACCTTGAGGAAATCGATCCGCGCCTCTCCGCCGAACAGAACATAGAGCGGCTCTGTTTCAACAAAGGAGGGCTGCTCTTTAATGAGTTTGACCAGATTTTCCATGACATCTTTACCCGCAAAGCCAAGACCTATCAGGAGATCGTCCGCGCGCTCGTCGGCGGTCCGCGAGCCCTGCGCGAGATCAGTGTGGCGCTCGGTCGCGCCTCCGGCGGATCCCTCTCGGACTCCTTGCACGACCTCGACGGCGCGGGGTTTATCCAGGAGGACAGGTCATTCAATCCGGACACCGCGAAAGATCTTGCGCGAACCATCCGGTATCGTCTCAGCGACAACTACCTAAGGTTCTACTTAAAGTATGTCGAACCGAGACGCCCCGCCATTCAGAAAGGTCTCTATCAACGAGTCCCGCTCGAGTCGATGGAGGCTTGGGACACGATCATGGGGCTGCAGTTTGAGAATCTCGTCCACAACAGCTGGGCCGAATTGTTAGCTCTGCTGAATCTTCGCAACGTCACGGTCAAGAACTTCGGCGCCTACTTCCAAAACAAGACCAAGCGCCGCGAGGCTTGCCAAATCGACCTCCTCATCCGCACAAGTTCCGCTCTCTACATCGTCGAAATGAAAGCCCGCAATCGGATCGACCGCACGGTCGTTGATGAGGTTAGAGAGAAGGTGAGGCGGCTGAAGCCAGGCCGCGACCTTGCCGTCCGCACCGTGCTGGTCCACGCTGGCGAGCTGGATGCAGGGATCCATAATGCCGATTTTTTCGACAACATCGTCAGTTTTGAGCAATTGCTAGGATTTGGCGCGAAGAAGAGGCGGCGCGGGAAATAGCTTTTCGATCACTATCATTCATACCATCCAACGCCGCCGGTGACCAATAGACGGCAAGTCCATGAACATGAAGTGCGCTTCCCCACCCCATAAATAAATAAACACTTAGCTAATCAGAAAAAGTGCCCATCAAGTATTGGAGCTCGGCATCAACCTCCTCCGGGGAGTTGACCGTTTGTGCAATGTTATCGAGGATGATGCTCTTGTAACGTTTGCGCAGGCGATTCACCATCACCCTGACATTGCCTTCGCTAACGCCGAGCTTTTCCGCAAGATGAGGATAGGTGTTCTTCTCGGGCTTCACTGAAATGAACTCTTTTAACTCCGCAAAGATCTCCGGCTTCCCTTGATCTTCATACTCAGCTTTCAGTTGGGTGATCACATCCTGCAAGAACGCCATGGCCCATTCGCGATCGAATAGTTTTTCCGGCGTCAGCCCATCTGCCGGTTCGTTCTGGTAGCGCTTTTCGGCCCGCTCTTCCTCAATGGATAGTGGAATCTTGCCCCCGCCGCGTTTCTCGGCCTGATCCCATTTGCGCACATCGTTCTCGTAGTTCTTGAGCCCAGCCAACAAATAGGAGCGAAGCCGGCCGCGCTCGGGTGAGGCATTGGCCATGCCGTCATTCTCCAACAACTTGCACAAGAACCCCTGTGTCAGATCCTGAGCGTCCTGCGACGAACGGCCACGCTTCCTCAAATACGCATACAACGGGTACCAATACCCTTCGCACACGCGAGCCAACAACCGCTCTGTCGCGGGGCCCGACGCATTCTCATCGAGCAGGATAGACCAATGGGTGCTGGGAAAACTATCCCCCCAATGGTCCAGGCCGACCCCGGTGGCATGGCTCGATTCTCGTGGCATCCCTGTTCCTAGCACAATCAGCGGCGGAAAGGAACCTTCTAGCTCGATCTCTGAAATTTTGGACGCCGGCATCCCGCTGCCCCAATCAAGTCCCTTCAGACGAATATTTCACAGCAATCTGTAACAGTTGAGTGGGCGATTCCTATTGGCAGTGGGAACGCAAGAAAAACCGCTGTCAAGAGGCGCTCCCTGGCTCTCTGACAAATCAAATAAACGTAACAACGACCATGAAAAAAAAATTACATAAGCACTCTCACGCTCGGCTATTGGGGATCGGCATCACTGCGATTCTCGCGGCCACTCTCCAAGCACAAGACCCATTCACTGAAGTCGATCTCGATCTGCCAGGGGTCGGATACAGCGACATCGCCTTGGGCGATTATGACAATGACGGTGACTTGGATGTCCTCCTTTCCGGCAGGCTCACGGGAGGCGGCTTCAACAACATCACCCGAATCTACCGGAATGACGGCAAGAGCTTGTTCAGCGAGTTCAACTTCACTGACATCAAGGCGAGCCTCCCAGGAGTCGCGGGATCGGCAGTCGCCTGGGGAGATTACGACAATGACGGCGATCTCGACGTTCTCCTGGCTGGGTTTTCGACCTCATCATCGGAACGCATTGCCCGGATTTATCAGAATGATGGTGAGGACAAGTTCAATGACCTGAATGCTGGTCTCACCGGCGTTGTCGACGGCTCCGTGGATTGGGGAGATTACGATGGGGATGGCGACCTGGACATTCTCCTCGCTGGAATCTCCGACGCTGGCCAAGTCACTAAGGTGTATCGGAATGAGGATGCCGGTTTACATTTCACGGACATTAGCGCGGGTCTTCGTGGAATCAGATCTGGCATCGCAGTGTGGGGAGATTACGACAATGACAGCGATCTTGACATCGCACTAGCGGGCAAGCCCGGAATAGCCGCAGTCTACCGCAATGAAGGCAACGACCGCTTTGTTGATATCGAAGCTCCATTACTAGCCGTAAAAGGTGGCTCGGTCGCCTGGGGAGACTATGATCAAGACGGCGATCTCGACTTGCTGTTAGGCGGCTGGGACAGCTCAATACTCCAAGACGTCGTCCAACTTTATGAGAACCAGGGTGATGGTGCATTCGCCGATAGCGGGGCCGAAATGAGTGGCATCAGCCCGGTCGGTTTGGCTTGGGGAGACTACGACAACGATGGCGCTCTCGATATTCTGATGTCGGGATACGATGGCTCCCAGAGCCCCGCGACATGGATACTACATAACACCAGCGTCGATGGCGTGGCTGCATTCGTTAATATCGAGGCGGGTTTGGAAAGAGTAGGAGGCTGTGGAATAATCCCTCCGGTAGTTTGGGGAGACCTGGACAATGACGGGGACCTGGACGCCTTGGTTGCTGGTTTTACACGATGCGATACCGATGAAACAGCGTTGCATTTTTACCAGAACGAAAGTGAAGCAAACACGCCTCCTTCAACTCCCAGTGCACTCATGGCGTCGGTGGAAGGTGGAATCGTGACTTTGGAATGGGCCGCGGCCAGCGATCCTGACACCGACAAGCCGGAAGGTCTCACCTACAACCTTCGCATTGGTACCACTCCGGGAGCAGTTGATATACTTGCGCCAGGATTCGGCACTGGCAACGCCGGGCATGGGCTGTCGGCCCAGCGGACTCTTCCAAATCCGGAAACCGGCACGTATTACTGGAGTGTCCAGGCCATTGATTCGGGCCAAACCGCATCTGACTTTGCGGAAGAACACACCATCACCTTCTCGAACAGTAGCGCAGCACCAAAGGCGTTGACTGGGGTTGCCAGCCAAATCAGCGGCCAGACGGCCGAGCTGATCGCAGCGGTCAATGCCCATCGATTGCAAACCACCGTTTACTTCGAATGGGGAATCTCCACCGGCTACGGTAACCGGACGGCCGAAGTCACGCTCGAGGCAGAAGAAGGAAATCGGCCGGTGACACAAGACATCTCCGATCTTACTCCGGCCACCGTCTATCATTACCGCGTCGTCGCATCAAATGCTGAAGGAGTCACTCATGGTATCAATCGTAACTTCCGCACGACGACGTTTAGGAGAACCGAATCCTTTCCTGGTGTCTCATCAAGCGGCCAAGCATGGGGTGACTACGATAACGACGGCGATCTGGATTTCGTCTATGCGGGTAGCGACACTTCTTCGAACAAGATCGCCGCTCTTTATCGCAATGAAGGCGATGGTGAGTTTGCCCTCGTCGATATGGGATTCCCGGGCGGCTCCGGCGCGAGCGTTGCCTGGGGCGACTACGACAACGATGGTGATCTTGATTTGTTAATCGCTGGCAGCCGTGGCAGCGGCACGGTTGATCGCATTGCTCACCTCTACCGTAATGACATGAACATCTCCGGCCGTTTCGAGAAGACGGCAGTGGAGCTGTTAGGGACCTCATCGGGCTCAGTAGATTGGGGCGACTACGATAACGATGGCGATCTCGATCTGGTCATCACGGGTCACACGACCGAGGGGATCCCTAGCACAAACGTTTACCGGAACGAAGGGAATGATCAATTCGACACTGCTAAGACCAATTTGCCGGATCTAACCAATTCCAGCACGGCACGCTGGGGCGATTTCGACGGGGATGGCGATCTTGATTTGCTTGTGACGGGCGGCGCAGACGAGCCTCCTAATCGCATTGTATCAAACACCGCAGTCAGCAAAGTCTTCCGTTACGACGGACGTTCGATATTCGGCAACGAGACGTTTGTCGATATCGAGGCCGGTCTCACGCCCTTGACCAACGGTGCGGGTGCCTGGGGCGACTACGATGCAGATGGGGATCTCGATATACTCGTTACTGGATACTCGAACAACGTGAACTGGGTAATGTCACTCTATCACAATAATCAAGGAATCTTTGAACGTGTCCCTGGCACTTCGTTTCAAGGGGGAATTTGGTCAGATGTTATTTGGGGAGACTACGACAACGACGGTGACCTCGACATCCTCGCAACCGGTTTTACAAGCCTTGATGCTTCAGACTCAGTCACTCGTGTTTACGAAAACCAAGGCGGCACCTTCACCGATATGGTGATCGCGGGGAGCGGCTATGCCGGAGCATCGATTGCTTGGGGTGATGCGGATGGCGACGGAGACTTGGACGTGCTGCTCGCGGGCACCGAATGGCGCAATCAAAGCAGCGCGAAATTCGAACTCTATCTGAATGACACCCAAGGTTCGAATGACTCGCCCATAGCGCCTTCGGAACTGATCGCAACAAGCGAAGAGGGCCCTAACGAAACTCATCAAGCGACCCTGAGTTGGACCGCTGCTCTCGGATCCAACAACACCTACAATGTCCGCATAGGCACAAGTCCAGGCGCGAGCGACATCCTTTCCGGAATGATGAGCCCGGACGGCACCAGGCTACTTCCCTCACCCGGCAATGCGGGCTCCAGCACGAAACTAACACTAAACGATCTAACGGACGGCACTTACTACTGGAGCGTCCAAAGCGTGAATGGCGCGTATACCGGCTCCGTCTTGGCAGGAGAACAAAGCTTCACGGTCGGAGGGCCCACGGCCGAGCCGACTCCAGCCCACATCAACCGAGTGACACGTGATGCGGACGGTGCCTTCAACCTCTGGTTCCAAGGAGAGACTGGAGCTACGGACTATCAGGTGGAGCATTCACTCGACTTGAAAACCTGGACAGCGGTCGCCGAGGTGCCGACTGAAGATGATCCTGGACTATTCAGCATCAGTGCTCCCAACGCAGTCGATCACCCTAACGGATACTATCGAGTCGCCCGTTAGTCAGATCTTCTACTCTTTGACCCAACCCCTATCCCGGCCTTCGCGTTTTTCGCGAAGGCCGGGCATTTGTTATTTGATGCACTTCCCGATTTAATTCGGGTCCGATTTCGTCCTATTCCTTCTCTACGACAATACTAATCTCGTAGAATCGTGGTTCATTAGGCCTGACTCGAGAGATGAATTAAGCAGCGCTCAGCCGTTCTTTACAGGTGAAACTGATACGGTCACCTCCGCGACCATCACCTTGAAACGAGACGGGACTCCCGGGGGCAAGCTCTTGTTCGAAATCTGGGATGGCGATGACGACGGACTTCCTGGACAACTGGTCGGAATTCTTGGTGATATTGAAACCGACTCTTTGCCAACGTCGTTCGGTCCGGTGACCGTGTCAGGAAAGGTCATCGGTTTTACTCCGGCGTTTACAAGAAACGATGATTCAACTTATCGAGCCAAAGCGTCCAATCCATTTAGCCAGAGATGGCTGAACAAGAAGGCTTCACAGGAGCACGGAGAAAATCCGTGCACTCCCGAATTTGACTCAAAAAGTTCGTATTTCGCTGTCATGCGAGTGGTAGGCCGCAGGGGATTCGAACCAAATAAGAATCGATTACGAATGACCCCTATTCCAACAGGTCTCCCAATCCTACCGTGGCACGCCCCTTCTTGTCCGCATAGTGTGCCACCGTGATCGCAATTTGACTATGCCGCAGTGCTCGGCTCGCTTCATAAATTCCGTGGCGTTCGTTGATGAGTGAACCAAACTCCTTGCGAAGTTCATGGATGGGCTTCTTCGCGTCACATCCTTGCTCACGAAGCCATCCATTGGCTTTGGCAAAGTGCAGTTCGGCCCGATACGAACGCGCGACCGTCCTGTGTCTGGCTTCGTTAGGGGACTCGATCACAAACTGCCCTTTCGCTTTCTTCCAAAACTCCCAGAACAACCGATTCAACTGGCTGTCTAACTCGATTTCGCCGGCACTATCCTCGCTTTTTAACATATTGTACTTGTTGGGCTCGATAACGAGTTTCGAGTTCTCAAAGTCAAAGGCATCCCACATGAGCGTGTCCATTTCGGATTTCCTCAGACCGCACATGAGACCAAGCAGAATGATCTTGTAGGCTTCTGGATCATCCTCAAGAAGCTCGGACTTCGCCGCCGTCAGTAAACTGGCCGCATCCATTTTGCTGTGATATCGCATAGAGGGTTGCTTTTCGAATCCTACATCTTCGAACGGAAGTGGATCTGGCAGCTTCAGGCTCTCTCTGAGATATTTGAGATGCTTCTTAGCAAACAGCGCCTTCGCATTTCGAATCAAACTGTTGACTGTCGTTTTCGCGCTACGCAGGTGCTCAGGATCACTCGACTTTAAGAACTTCACTTTCCATTCGAGTACCGCCGCAGGGGTTAGCGTGTGGAGACGTATCGAATCAACTTTCTCGATCCACGCCTTATGCCCTCCATTCTTTGCGTCGTATTTCCTGCCCTTCTCGATCTCATGGACGTCCGCAGCAATCTTGCGGATCGCCTTGAAGTAGGTGGCCAGACTCGCTGGTCTTGCTGTGCTGATCTGCTCTATCACATTGATCAATTCACCCACAGTCGATGATAGGATTTCCTCGGAACGTTTCGAAGGTCCACCCGGCATTCCATATTTCTCAATGGCAGAGTCCCAGCCCTCTTCCATGATGCAAAGATAAATCTTCCGAGCGCGGGCCGCAGCCGCTGATTTATTTGCGGTGTGGAGATTGAATCTCATCCGCCGTCGGCGGAATTGCATCTGTGCAATGTAGGTATGCCCGATGGATTCAGAACCATCGGTCTCGTATCGGCGCCGCTTGATCTTAGCCAACCAGTGCCTCACATCTGTTTTTGGGTGGGAATTTACCGTGCTCACTTTGTGCTCACTTTTTTTGTGCAACTCAGTAGTTGAAGTGTGCCAAACTTTGTGAGAAATGTCTACATAAAACAGTGATGGTGAACAACTTTGGTGGCTCACATACGAACAGTTGAGAACAACTAAGAACGATACGTTATGAGACTGTAAATCTGCTGGCTCAGCCTTCAGAGGTTCGAATCCTCTCCTGCCCACTTTATTTATGTTCAATGAGTTATAATGGTTTGATGGTGGTAAATGGAGAGCTTCGGAGCTCGGGCTGGGCAGAAACTGGGCAGTTTCATCTGTCGTGATGCGGCTCAATTTGACTGTCGATGACGCCAAAAATTGAGGCGAGTTTTTTTCGATTCGCAGCGTTTCCTGCCCGGAAGTCACCGCCCTTTCGCCTTGCTCAGGCTGGCTGGTGCTGAGCAGAATCTGGGATTGGCTCGATATCGTCTCATTCCACGTCATTTGCGCCCGAACGTGGCGCGCGAATCCGTTCACGAGGAAGACGACACGGCAAGGGGCCATGAATCGGAGAAGGAAGGATTCGCCCGATTTCGCTGGAGGAAGGAAGAAAGGCAGACGAGCCGACTACGCGAGCTGAAGCAGCACCACCGAAAGACGTTGTTGTGCATTGCCGCCGTGGACGACAGGTTCCTTCTGTTCGTGCTCAACCACCTGGAAGTGGAAACCACCTTTGTCACACTGACGATGGGGCCTGGTTAATGCTGACGGAAGGGAGCGATTCCAAGTCCATCTTCACTTTGAATCTCCGCCATCCCGTCGTATCCCGTCGTATCCCGGCTGAGCCCCCGGTGATTCGGCGCTGGGCCACGCTGCTCTACTACAACGTCCTGCTCGCCGCGCGCGGAATTCCATCACCGACCGAAACCTCGCTCTTGAATCAGTCCCTGCGGGAAATTTTCTCGTTGGAAACGGACAGTGGCAATTCGGCGTTTGGGTGAATGGGCTTTAACCTAAAGAGAGGGGCGGTCGACAAAAGACACTCCTTCCGCAAGGGAAAAGGGGGGGATAGCAGCCGAACGGAGTCGAGGCAACTGATAAGTGGCGCACTTGGGCCACATGGGGGAGTTTTGCTATTTGGCCCAAACAAGGGTGCGAGGAGCACACTTCACATTTCGATCCTGGCTGTGCGCGGAATTCTCCGCTTGAAGTGGATCGTCCGGAGAGACACTCGGTTGGCCGCGTCAACAGCCCTCGTTCACGATTCTGAGGATATCGTTGCGCTTGAAGCGAACTGATCGATTCACATAAACTCTGCGCAAGAGGCCACGCTCAGCAATTCGATCCCCGCATCGAAGGTTGGACTGTGAGTGCCTGATCTGATAGGAGCGATCCGAATTGAAACCACCAGCCTGAACCTCGCGCTATTTTTCCTTTTCCAGCTGTCGGATAAGCCGCTTGTAAGTATCCTCGCGCGTCTTGGGCTCAGTGATCGTTCCCGCCCATTGAGCGGCGGCCTCCGGGTCTTCCCGTTCAATTCTTGAGATCAGGGAAGAGACTGCGGAATCGCGGGCCGGGCCGGGATCTAGCGATCCTACCCATCCGCTGGCGGCCATGGAGTCAGATTCCATCCACTGCTGCGTGATGTCGCGCATCAACGATTCCTGAACAGGACTCGGAGCGAGCGCCTGCGCAAAGTTTGCCGCTTCCAGAGGCTCTTCCCGTGACCATCGTGAAACCACACGCCGTGTCAGGTCTTCCACTTGATCGCCGGACGCGGTGTTCCCCACGAAATCCAGTGCGTTCTGCGGATCTTTACGGCTCCATTCGTCAACGACGCGGTTGAGTGCTTCACGGCCTTCCTTTCCGCCGAGTTGGCTGGCCCACGTTGCAGCACTCGCCGGCTCCAGGCGTGACCAATGCTCTGCGGTTGCCTCGATCAATTGACGGCGGCCAGTGTCATCAAGCTCACCACTCAGGACGAACGCTGCCGCATCCTGCGGCTGGGAGCGCGCCCATTCGTAGGCTGCGCCGCGCCACGCGGACGACTGATCCTCGGCGGGCAGGGTGGCGATCCATTTCACGGCATCCTTGGGATCGCCGGTCATGTGCAGGCGAGCGAGGTCGCTGTAGATGTCGCGACGCTGGTCTTTGTCCTGAATCTTGCCGATCATTTCTTCTGCGGCATCGGGATCGAAGCGCATCAGATTTCCCGCGATCGATCGCAGGGCACTGTCCCGTTGTGAAGCAGGCAGCTTCTCCGCCCACTCTGCAGCGGCTGGCACATCCGTCTCTGCGAGCTTGGACGCGATGCGCCCGGCGACTTCCCTGGAGCGATCGCTGTCGACTTCTTTGAGCAGTGCCATGTTCTCAGCTGCAGCCAGAGGGTTCTTCTCGATCGCACTGTGGAGCACGCTGATCACGGCGCTGTCACGATCATCCTTGTTGGCAAGGTCTTTCGCCCAGTCGATCGCCGAATTGAGATCCTTCCTTGCCAGCGCGCCGGCGATTCCGCGCAGGGCATCCCGTCGCTGCTCAGGATGGGTCAGGCCTTCCCATGCAGCCATGGCAGCTGCAGGATCTGCCTTTGCCCAGTTGGAAAAGGATTCACGCCAAAGTCCGTCGTCGCGCAGCGAGGGCGTCGCTTTCAGCAGAGCGAATGCCCCGGCTGGATTGCTGTCAGCGAGGGTGCCGATGGCGAACTTGGTAAGATCGCGGCGCAGAGCCAGATTTTCCATGGCACCGATCGCGGCCATCGCCGAGTCACGATCTTGAACTATCCACGTTCTCAACACGCGGCGCATGACGTCGCGTTGTCTGGCAGGATCAAGAATCCCACTGGCCGCTTCCATTGCTGCCTCCGGATCGAATTTTGCTGCCTTTTCAATGAGATCATTCAGGCGGTCGAGATCATCCAGCGCCCCGGGCGTGTTGAGGATACTGCTGAAGCGTGCCGAAGCATCGCGGGGCGAAAAGCCGTTGTAGCCATCACCGTTCGATTCCTCCGGTGCTGGCTTTTGCTTGGATTTTACCTGGTTTCGAGCGGTTTCCGCTACCTCGCTGATTGGCGAGGACGAAGTGGTTACCGTCACTGCGAGCAACGTACCAAGCACTCCCACGGCTGTCCCGACAAGAAACGGCGCGGCGCTACCACCGCTCAAGGAACTCAGGAATGTGTTTCTGTTATGGGAGTCCATCCCGAAACCATACGCTCGGCTCTCGTTCTCTCAACCTTTGCTGATCGGTGGCCGTGCCAGTTAAGAGATGCGTAAAGCGCATTCGGTGGAATCTGAGAAGGCTATGGTTCGCTCAAATTGCTACGACCACGCTCGACCTCATGCTGACGGCGGGCGACCCACCCCATCTCCACATTACTCAGTGATCCACTGATTTCGTGGACAGATCCCGCGCAACTCCAAATCCACGCTGAGTGATGGGCACGACCACGTAAAGGCACCTAAAGTTCCACAGCGGTTTTTAGAAGTGCCATAAAATGAGCGAGATGGGTAGAATTCCTGTCCCAAGAATCGTGGAACTGAAACGTCCCAATTCTTGGGGAACTGGTAATCCTGCTCTCCTGTGATCTCCCTGCCTGGACTTGTCATGGCCTTCTGGCCGATTCAAAACCGTCTCTCAGTCGATTAGAGGGCGTGTTTCGAGGATGTTCCATCAAAATGAGACTCCCGATGGAGTGTCGCAGACCCCAGCGGGATCTATGGAACTTTAGGTGCCTTTACGTTGCTCGACCCAACTAGGCGAGTATGCCTGGCACGCGGCGGCACCTCAAACTCCACCTCCATGAAACGCACGTCAGTGACGCGCCCAAATCCGCGATCTCCGCGGGCTGTAGATCTTGATCTTCTCGACATCCCCCCACCGTAGCCAGATGGCCCACGCTGAACAGGGGGCCAATTTAAGGACGCTTACACTTTACTGTTCTTATGTTCTTAATGTAATGTAGCACGGGGTGCACTCCGTGAGCGGAGCCCAAGCCCAGGAAAACGGAGTGCAACTCCGTTCTACGACTGTTGCATTGCCCAGGAAGGGCGCCAATTACTTATTACTTACTTTGGTGTTACGTGGGGCGTCACGTAGACGATCACTCATCCCGATTCACGAATGCTCGGGAATAGCATCAATAGTCGGAGATTGAGCCGTCTGGCTGGCGGCCGCCGGTAGGCCATTCCGGTTTGCTTGGCGTCTTTGCGAGTTCTGCCAGCTTCGCTTCATCGATCTCGCAACACAGACCGATACCTTCCGGCAAGGACGCGTAGCCGTCCTTGTCGATCGACCAGTTCTTTTTCACGAGTCCTGGTGGCGATATGCTTGGGTAGTATTCGTGGATCAGAAAGAACGGAATGGCGGCGCTGCAATGCAGGCTGGCGGTCGCTCCGAGATCAGTCGTCACGCAATGGGGCGCCAACGGCACGTGATACGCTTCACCCAGGGTCGCAATCTTTTTCAGCTGGGTGATGCCGCCGGTGTGCGCACAATCGACTTCCAGGATATCGGCACAACCTTCGTGGAGGTAGCCGATGACATCCCAAATCGTGCGGGCCTGCTCGCCCACCGCCAATGGAATGCTGATATGTTGTTTCAACCGTTTGAATACTTCGAGGTTACCAGGCACGGCTGGCTCTTCGATATAGAGCAAGTCGTAAGGCTTAATCGCTGAGGCCAACTGAATCAAAAACGGTGGCGGCAGGGCACAGTGGGCATCGAACATGACAATGCCGTCGGACCCCACTTTTTTGCGAGCACTCTCGACGCTCTTCACGATCGATTCGATCTGTTGCGGTGTGCCCGAAAATGGCTGTGGGCCAATTCCAATCTTGGTAGCGGTCGGGGTCGGATAGAAGCGAAGTTTGTCCCGCGTCGGCCCACCGAGCAGCCGGTAGACCGGCACGCCCCACAGCTTTCCAGTGATATCCCAGAGCGCCATATCGATGCCCGCCAGAGTATGTGTCATGAAGGGGCCGCCGCGCATGTCACGGTGCGAGCGGTAGATCTTCTGCCACAGATGCTCGATGCGCGTCGGGTTCTCACCGTCGAGCAACTCAAATAGCGACTGGGCCAGTTTTGCGGCGACGAAGGGTTCCAACTGGTCAATCTCGCCCCAGCCAGTCACGCCGTGATTGGTCTCGATCTTAAGAAACACTTTCCGCGTGACCGGCGTGGCCGTCAGCTTGGTGATCTTGATCGTAGTAGTCTTGTCGGCGACGTTCGCTGCGGGATTGTTCGAATCTTCGGCGCGCAGCGCCATATTCAGACCAGCCGCTGAAAATGCGCCGATGCCGAGCGAACTGAGCCATTCACGTCGATTTGTCATTTCCGATCCTGGCATACCGAAGGCCAACGATGCAAGGCTTGCCTTGTTCTCGTTGTTAGGTTGTTATCGTTCTAAGTTACGATGTGCTAACACGTGCTAACACGATGCCCATCACGCAGAGACCACGACTCAAGACCAATCCCCCAGCGGGATTGATCGCCGATATTCTGGAACACCAGAACGTGACCGCGTCCCGGGCAGCTCGCGACATGCGGATTCCGCGCAGCCGGATCAGCGATATGAGGGACGGGCCGAATGGGAGTCTCAGCCAATACAGTATTGAGGTTGGAGCGTTCCCTGGGAGTCTCGTCCGCACTCTTATTGCGACTCCTGACGGATTTCGACTTGAGCTGAGCTTCGCAAGAAAAGTCTGAGAAAATTGAATCGGAGATCTTCCCCGCGTGTATTGGCTGCTTCGTGAGTCTTGTCTCCCACTAGTCTCGGGACAAGTTCACCAGCTCCAGTGGCGATTCGGCGAAGTGAGGGTCAGCATTGCCTAACGTTGTCGCCGTCACCTTGGCGGGCATGTTGAACGCTTCTAACGATTTCGCGAAGCGGATGGTGAGGGTTGCGGTGGATTGTCCGGCGGGCACGGTAACGGGTTCGGCGTGGACTCCTTGGAAGTGGGCTGGAACCTGGAGTTCCACTTGGACGTCGGCATCTTTGATGGCCTGCCCGCGGCTGATCACGACGGGCACGTCGATCGAGGCATTCGGTTCGACTGACCATGATGGCCCAACGGGGTTGACACTTAGTAAGCCCGCCACCATCTGGCCAATGAACTGATGGTTCTGATTGCCTGAGGTGAAGCTGACGACGTGCTCACTGCCGTCTGAGTCCACCGCCGTGCCGTAGATCATGATCGTGGACCGGCTGGTCCGTCCGATCTCTAACCATGGTGCCATCACGGTTTCATAATCGAATTCCGTGGCACCCGAAGGGATCGTGATCGTCGGCCCGCGAACCCCCTGCAGGTGCCTGACTTGGCGGTCTGCCAGGCGTGCGTAAAGTGGGCCGGTGAAGCCCCCTCGGTGCAGCTGGTAATGGCGCCGATAGATCGAACCGCGCGGAAGTGGGAAGGAATTGTAATCGCCGGTGAAATAGAACGGAGTGGGCATGGCTACAGCTAACAAGATGTCGTTCAATGGCGGTTCTCCGCGAGCGACCACCGCGCTAGCAGCAACGCGCGTGACGTTGTTTTCACCGATCTCTCCCCGTCCAGAGAGCGTGACCCGCGTCACCTGCACTCTGACGTTGGCATCGGCGCGAAAGGTCAGCTCGGTCTTGTTCTGGCCTTTGGCGATCTTGTTGTTCTCCAAGTGAACGCCCTCGGGCAATCCCGCAGCAAGAAGTTCGATCTCGCTATCGAATCCTGCAAGCCGCTGTACTTCCACGGCAAGCTTCGCAGGAGGAGATGGCGGGCGCGCCTTCTTCTCTTCTTCGGTGAGGTCATCGATCTCACGGAAGACGGAAATGGCATTCGTGGCAAGTGTCAGCTTGAAATCAGGCCCGGTGAACGGACGCAGCGACAAGCGATAGGCGTAGTGAGCGCCTCCTCGATGAGCGAAATGCTCGGCAACTGCGACTCGATACGTTCCGGCTGCCGGAGCCTCGAAGTTGAGGCTCGCGTCGACTTTCGGGTCGCCAGGATTGCTACTGCGAGCGATCTCTTTTCCCGCAGGATCGTAAACTGTCATCACCGGAAAGAGCGGGCTGCCCAAGGTGCCCGCGAGAAGTTGGCAGTCGATCGCCTCGCCCATGCCAAGGGTAAGGCTCCAGTAGTCGACATCGCCTGCGGCTTGGATTCGGCCATTGAGAACACATGGAACCGCGACTGCTGTGCCGTTGGCATGTTCAGGTGAATCGTTCGGCTCGGTTTCGAGATACTCGGCGGCGTCTCCGGTGCGCAAGAAGATTGGATCCACCCCCGCCAACACCGGAAAGTCTTCGGCGGCATTATCAGGAATGGCAATCTCGATATCGCTTTGAGCAGTGCCGTCACTGCCGAGGAGCGCTACACGGGTCGTGGATCCCCGCTTCCCTCCTAACGGATACGTGGTAGCAATGTGAGGGTTCTTCGTGATCATCAGGCGGTAGACGTAGTGCTGCAGCCCGCCGAAATCGATGTCGTAAATCCGCACGGCATAGACGCCATCAACCGGCGCTTGCCATTGCAGCGACGGATCCTTGCCAGTGGCGGGAACAGCCTCCGCAAGGCGGTGACCGCTGGGGTCGAGAATCTCGAGCCGCGCATTGAGCGCCGAACCCAGGCGCTGGGCGTTCACCGAGCAGGAAATGATCTCGCCCGCCTTGGCGGTGAGCGTCCAGATGTCCGTGTCTTCGCGTGGGAAGATTCTACCATTGATCGTGACTGGCAACGTCACCTCTTTCGGAACAGGAGCTCCGTCGATCTCTTCTTCAACGATCTCGGGCATGCTGCCGATAACGAATCTCCAAGACGGCGTCACCCCCTGAGAAGTCGAGACATGCCAGTAACGAACTCCGACTGCGGCGTCTGCGGCAATGGTCACCTGCCCAGCATGATCGCGCGGATAGTCTTCCTTCTGCTGCGATGCGGGCATGGGGATGAGCGGGCCTTCGAAAAAAAGGGTCTCCACTTCGCGAATCTTCGGACTGGCCTCCACCCCTGAGCCTACCATTTCAAAACAGGCTTCGCCATGCAGGTAATGCCCGCCCACTTTGAAGTCGATCTGCGTTCCCTGTTGTCCGCCCGCCGGGAAAATGTACGATACGTAGGGTTCCTCGGCCAGCAGAGACGAACCAGCGACCAGTGCGCAAAGAGTGGTTAGGAATGTAATCCAGCGCGTCCTCGCGCGGCCGCCGGATAAGAGTCGGAGCCGCCTGAGGACAGGCTGGCCTACATTGAGATCGCTCATCACAACAAAGCCTCAACGACGTTTCCGCCATTGACGATTGGAACGGGGCGACCTTCCGCTGTCATCAGTTCCTCTTTGGGGTCGATACCGAACTGTCGGTACATCGTTGCTGCAAAATCTTCCGGCGTCACCGGATCCTCGGCGGGTTCCTCGGCCCATTTGTCACTCTTGCCAATGACTCTGCCGCCCTGAATGCCGCCGCCGCCGAGAGCCACGGTGAAACATTTGCTCCAATGGTCGCGTCCGCCATTGGCATTGATACGTGGGGTGCGACCAAATTCGCCCGTCACCACAACCATTGTCGTCTCTAACATACCACGATCCTCAAGATCACGGAACAGAGTCGCCATCGCGTCATCGAGCATTGGCAGTTGCTGCCTCAGCACGCGGGCGTTGGCATCGTGGGTGTCCCAGTTCGAGTGATCGATGGTGACACAGCGAACGCCACCTTCGACGAGACGGCGCGCCATGAGACAGCTTTGCCCCAATGTATTGCGACCGTATTCATCGCGCAGCTTTTCCGGTTCGGCACCGATGTCGAAGGCCTTCTTCGCAGCGGGCGAAGTCATCAAATCGAATGCCTTCTCTTTGAACACGCCGACGGTGTGGGCGCTCTTGTTAGCACTTTCCTCAGTGCTCTTGTGGAATCGGTCGATGCCACCGAGGAGTTCGGCGCGGGCGTCGAGTCGTGCCGCATTAACAGTCATGGGCGGGATGAGATCTGGCACGGAGAAGCCCGGCGAACTCGGATCCGCCTCGATGACAAATGGCGCAGCCGTGGCTCCAAGGTAAGCAGGGCCACCGCTGCGGTGCATCACCGGAAGGCAGACATACGGCGGAACCGATCCCTTGGGCCCGAGTTTGTGTGCAATGATAGAGCCATGACAGGGACGCTGGTTGTTCGGGATCAGGTTGGCATTGAAGCCAGCAAGCGTGTGATAGCCGCTCAACATATAGTGGTCGGCCGACCCGTGACCGGAGTCACTGTGAGTGAATGAGCGGATCAGGGAAATGTTGTCCATCTGCTGCGCCGTGCGCGTAAGATGCTCGCCGATGCGGATGCCGGGAATGTTCGTGGGAATCGATTGAAACTCGCCACGGATATCGGAGGGAGCGTCTGGTTTGAGATCGAACGTATCGATCGTGCTCAGCCCGCCATGAAGAAAGACGAAGATGACGGAAACGTCTGAACGCTCCATCGCGGGCGCGCCTTGCAGCAGTCGCGGCAGGGTCAGATTGGCGCCTAACATGGCAGCCGTTCCGACACGGAGGAAACTTCGACGATCGACGCCGTCACAGTAGCGGGTTCTTTTTCTCATACGATGGGGGTCAGTGATTAAAGACGAATTCCAGCGAGTTCATCATGCTCCAGGCAAGGTCCTCGGTAGCTTCGCGCCGCTTCTCGGTGCCGGCGTTTTCCAAATAGCGGCACGCACGGCTGCGTTCGCCGTCGTTGGGCGGTCGAGCGAAGAATGTCAGATAAAGCTGATCCACGAGCTGGCCCTCATCGGACAACGTTCGGGCCAGACGAGCCATCGTGCCGGATTCATGAGCAAGCTTTGCATTGATCTGCGGTGAGTTCATCAAGTGCAGCACCTGGGCAATGCTGGCCTCGCCGTTGCGCTCGCATTCGCAGGCAGACGCGCGCATCGGTCTGCCGTAAAGCCTGAGGAAGTAGTGCGGCACCTGGCTGTCCCAGAGCTGGATCGCACGGTAACCGGCAGGCATGCTGTCAAACTTTTCTTCGATCCCGGTCGTCTGACAAACGGCATCGAGCAGCACTTCTGCGGTGATGGGCTTGAAGAGAGAGCGAGAGTAGTTCTGCTCGTCGATCTCATTGGTTTCGTTAGGGTGCGACGAAAGCTGATAGGTACGCGAGGCGGTCAGGGTGCGAATGATCTCCTTCAGATCAAACTTCACCTCCGTGGCGTGCCGGGCCAGTGCATCGTAGAGCTCCGGATTGCTCGGCGGATTGGTGGCGCGCACGTCGTCGACCGGCTCCACGAGACCGCGACCGAAGAAGTGTGCGGCCATTCGGTTGGTGAGGTTCCTGGCAAACCATGGATTGTCAGGAGCCGTCAGCCATACTGCAAGTGCCTTGCGTTGGTCGCCACTTTCTGCAGATGCCTTCTCGGGAGCGATGCCTCCGAGCGGATATGCATGAATGTCTTTGTTAGTGCGAGGATTCTTCGCCGATGGATTGCCAACCGCGAGAATGATTTCCTCCGCTCCGGCTTTGCGTGGGGCTACAGGCTGGAAAAATGCCTGCATTCCATAGTAATCATCCTCGCTCCAGCGATCGTAGGGGTGATGGTGGCACTCCGCGCAGGCAATTCTGACACCCAGGAAAACCTGCGACAGCGAGCTGGCCATGTCGCCCGGCCGGCTCACTACTTTGAAAAAATGACCGGCTGGTGATTCTGTAAGGGGCCCTTCTGCGGTCACCAGTTCGCGGCAAAGAACGTCGAACGGCTTGTTTTCCAACAGGCTCTCCCGAATCCAGCGATAGTAGTCGTAGGCACCACGGCGTCCCAGTTTCTCAGAATCCACGCGCAAAAGGTCAGCCCACTTGAGCGCCCAGTAGTCAGCGTATTCCGGGCGCTCTAACAATGCGTCCACCAGCTGCGCACGACGGCCGGGATCTTGATTGCCGAGAAACTCCTGCGCCTCGGCAGCCGTTGGCAGAGTGCCGATGATATCGAGATACGCGCGGCGGAGAAACGTGGCATCGTCGGCGAGATCGGATGGACGCAAGTTCAGCTTCTTCAGGTTCGCGTAGACCGCTTCGTCGATGAAGCCGTGCGCTGGAGGGAAAGGAGTTTCCGTCGTTTCCCCCGGGCGAGGAACGAGCAGGCGGCATATTTCCGTGGCACCCAGATACCGGGCCATGACGGCCGATTGTCCCGGCAACTCGCCTGCGGATATGAGTCCATCTTCATCGATCTGCGCGAGTGCGTCATTGTTCGATTGGAATTCGGAAAGATGGGTAACATCCGAGCGGCGGCCATCGCTGAAAACGGCGACGACCCGAAGCTGCTGCATGGAACGGAAGCTCATGACGCGTTCGCTGGGCGAAATTTCCAAACGCTCGATTTTCGCATGGTCCGCTTCCTCGCCGAACGGTGCCCCGGAACCGATCCATTCGCGCAGTGTTTCGTAGCCGAGCGAACCGGCAACCATCCGTTCGCCGCCGCCGTGCGGCAACAAGCCGGTCGCTTTGAGCAACAGCAAACTGTTGTCGGGCGTGGAAGGAGAAAGCCTTCTGCCACGGGCGGCATGCGTCAATGCTTCGAAGTCACCCTGGGCATCGTAACCGAAGACTGACAGCTTGAATCCATTCTGCCCCTCCGCCTTGCCATGGCACCCCGAGGAATTGCATCCAAAGCGACTGAACAGCGGGGCAATGTCCGTTTCAAAATGAAATTTCCGCGGCACATGACAATTGGCTACCCTGACATTGATCGATCGCTCCATCCCACGCGCCCGAACGATGACTCCGCAGGCCCCGTCACTGCGCCCGGAGACAACACCGTTCGGCGTGATCCCGATCACGTCCGGAGACGCCGGTGTGACATATTCCGCCTCACGCGTCAGATCGATCTGCCTGCCTGATTCCGTAATCCCGTGCACGAGAATGCAGAACCTTTCCCCGGGCCGCGTCAGTGCGATGGACGCCGGATCCGCGACGATCTCTACCACCTCGTCCTTGATACTGTCCGAGGCCTCCCCTGCCCGAATGAGCCCAATGCCCACCGCAACGAGAGCCCCAATTATCATGAAATTTGGCAGACAATTCCCTGCAGCGATCCCTATCGCTCTTCGCCCCGATAAGGATCGTGCGTTTGATCTCAAAGTGTTGAGCGGAAGCTAACATCTCGATTGGGCTTTGAGAACAGAAAACCTCACGGCGCATTCGACGGAGATGGTTCGAGAAAGCGACGATGCTGAATTGAGCCTCGCATGATATCGTCGACGGCCACAGCGTTACTGTCACATTCTCCACATTCTCGTGCCATGTTGGAAATGTTGAACTTTGAAGCAGGTTCCGGGCATGTTCTGGAATCCGTGCCCAGCAGTTGAGCGGAATCCCGAAGTCCTCTCGGGCGCTTGGGTATTTGCGGGAACCCGGGTGCCGATTCGCGCGCCCTTCGAGAATTTGCGGAATGGCGTATCCATCGAGCAGTTTGTGGAGTGGTTTCCCGGTGTTTCAATGGAATAGGTCAAGGCTGGTCTCACCCATGAGTTGTGTGATAGAAAATGGGTGAAGGAAGGATTAGGAGTTCCCTCCGAATAAAAGTAGTTTCCGCATGTGGCTAGTCCGAAGAGAAGCTTCGGGCTTCCGAGTCGATACAAGCTTAATTACATTACCCGCATCCTACCCTCCAACTCGCTTGAACACGTCCTCCAAAATCGAACTTCCAGGCGACCTTAAGACACTGGGTCGTCGGGATCTCCTGGCGGGGTTTGGTGCCGCTGCCGCTGGACTGGCATTCACCAACGAAGTCGTGGGCCAAGATCAGAACCCTGCGGCACAGGTTGCCGAAAGATCATCGAACATTCGCATCTCGGGAATGAAAACCTACTGGGTTGGCCCCGTCGTCTACGTGAAGATCGAGTCCAATCTCGGTGTCAGCGGTTGGGGTGACCTGAAGGGTGTCGATCCCCGAGTTGCACAAGTGTTAGTGCGATCGCTGTTCGAACTGATCGACGGCGAAAACCCTACCCGCATCGAACACCTCTGGCAGAAGCTTTACCGATCCCATCGCAATATGCGTGGCGGGGCGCTCATGGTGCACACGATTGCTGCCATCGACATCGCGTTGTGGGATCTCGTCGGAAAGTTGTGGGACGTCCCGGTGTACCGACTGCTTGGCGGTCCAACGCGCGATCGGATTCGTGTCTACCACACGCCCAAAGCTCAAAAGGTGCCGCCGCATGGAATCTACGAACATTCCGGGACGCCTGCGGACATCGACCGCATGGTGCAGGCGATCGCTGCGGCGCGAAAGAATGTAGGTCCGGATGGCGCCGTGATGTTCGACGCACACTCGGCAGTGCCGCCCGCAACCTTGATCCAACTGGCCGCCGCCATCAAACCGTACGATGTGATGTTCATCGAAGAGCCTGCGGTTCCTGGCAACATCGAAGTCTTCAAGCGACTCAAAGAACAGATCTCCATCCCGCTGGCCACCGGCGAGCGCGACCGCACCATCTGGGGAGTGCTCCCCTATTTGCAGGAAGGTTGCATCGACATCCTGCAACCCGACTGCTGCCACACCGGCGGGATCAGCCAGATGAAGAAGATCGCAACCCTGGCCGAGGCATTTTTCGTGCCGCTCGCACCGCACTGCACGGCATCATTTTTGGGGATTGCGGCAAGTCTGCATGTGGCCGCATCCATTCCCCTGCTGCTCATTCACGAATTCTATCCGCAGAATGCGGGCTTCAATGTGCCAGGGCTCACTCGCATGCCATTTGAACTGGATGCGGACGGCTACATCGGTCTGCCGCCTGGACCGGGCTTGGGTGTGGAAGTGGACGAAGCCAAGCTCGATTCGGAATCTCAGAAGCCACAAAGCTATCAATGGCCCGGAGCGACACTCAAAGATGGTTCCGTTGCCGACTATTAGCGGTATTGGCAGTTGCACAGTTGAACCGGCACTGCCTCGAATAGGCATTGCCAATGGAGCGCTTTCCCCGTAGTTTCTTTATCAATGCCATGTTCTCGCAATGCTCCCCAAGTCCACGGATGCGACGAATTCCGCCGAATGCTGGCGATCGAGCGCCGATCGTTTCTGAAGGCCGGCATGTTAGGAATGGCTGGTCTCAGCCTGGCTGACCTTCTGCGCACAGAATCAAAAGCGGCGGCAGCTGGTAAGCTCATCACTTCGAAGCAGAACTCGGTGATCATCCTGTGGATGCGTGGCGGACCAAGCCAGCACGAAACCTGGGATCCGAAACCTGAGGCACCGGTAGAATACCGCGGCGGGTTTGGTGCGATGCCGACCAATGTGCCGGGCATCCAGATCTGTGATCTGCTTCCCAAGAGCGCAGCGATCATGGACAAATGGTCGATCATCCGCAGCCTGCATCACAAGGACGCCGGCCACTCAAGCGGCGACCAGATCATGTTCACAGGATATCCGGCGATGCCCAACCCTTCGCCCGAAGGCCCTGGAAACACGATGCCGTGTTGTGGTTCTGTGGTGGCGAAGATGATGGAAAAAAGTGGGAGCCAGCTGCCTCCTTACGTGATGATTCCCAAGATGGTTCCGGGAACCGGCGCTGGGTTTCTTGGACACGCATTTGACCCCTTTGAGACCATGGCCGATCCAGCGAATCCTGGCGCGTTCCAAATCCCGAATCTATCGCCAGCCAGCGGGATCTCGCTGCAACGCATCGCCGAACGGCGCTCTTTGGTATCGGCGTTCGATCAGATGCGCAAACAAGTCGATGCGAGTGGCACCATGGAAGCCATGGACAGCTTCGATCAAGCGGCCTGGGATTTGACGAGTGGTTCAAAAGCGCGGGATGCCTTCGACCTGGATGCCGAGCCCATGAAATTGCGCGAGCGCTACGGCACGATGCCCGCATTCAAAGCGCCAACACCTGATCGCTGCGGTGTGCCTGCCTGGAGCCAGCGAATGCTGCTTGCCAGGCGACTGGTCGAAGCCGGTGTGCGTCTGGTCACCGTTGATTTGCGTTGGTGGGACACTCATGTCGAGGGATTTGATACGATGAAAAACGGCTTCCTTCCGCGTTGGGATCAGGCCTATTCAGCGCTCATCGAGGATCTTCACGACCGCGGGATGATCGACACGACGATGGTCATCGCATGGGGCGAATTCGGGCGATCCCCTAAGGTCAACGCCCAACGCGGCCGCGATCACTGGCCCAATGTTTTCAGTGCAGCGCTTGCGGGCGGCGGCATTCAGGGCGGTCGCGTCATTGGAAGCTCGGATTCGCTCGGAGGCGAACCAGACGATAACCCAAAGACGCCCCAGGACGTCCTCGCCACCATGTACCGCCACCTTGGGATCGATCCGAGCGTCACGTTTGAAGACCACGGCGGTCGACCACATCCCATTCTCCCTTCCGGATCGCCAATCGAAGAACTGTTCGGCTAAGCTAGGGTAGAACAACGCAAAGGTACCTGATGTATCATAGCGATTTTCGCAAGTAGCTTATGGAAAGAGAGAACGGCAGATTTTCCGTTCCCAAAATGAAGCCTCCGAGATGGTGAGATTTTTGGGAGACTGTCGTTTCGCCTCTCTGTGCAGTCTTCCCGGCTGACGGCTGATGGCCTTCTAGCCCGACTTTCACGATTGGAGGTGTTTTGAGATCGCGGAGCCTGTGTTTTCAGGGGTTTGGCGAAAAAGGTCTCCCCCACAGGGGGGGGCTCGCGGGCGATTATGGTCGGTTGGTCAGTTCGCGCAGGCTTGGCGGGGGTTGGCGCGGCAGGGCGAGGCCCATGTGGGTCAGCAGCAATGACAGGTCTTTGTCTGGCGCGGTGTAGCGGGGCATGACCAGTTCCTTGCCTGCTCCGACGGGCAGGTGCACGTCGATCATCTGCAGGGAGGGTGCCGAATTTTTCCAGCACGGCTCGCGGGGTAAGTCCGGTGGCCAGAGGACGCAGTTTCGCCCGCAGTGCTACGTGCAGGCAGTAGGACAAGAAACTCACGAAGATGTGGGCTTCGATCCGGTCTTCTTTCTGATGAAAGATCGGGCGGATGGCGAGGTCGCCTTTGAGATTCTTGAAGCTTTCTTCGATCTCGGTCAGTCCGATATACTGCCGCCAGATCTCGGGCGCGGTCATGGTCTCGGGCACGAACGCCTGTGCCGAAACATAACCTCACCACGATCCGGCAGTTCCTCCCCAAGATCGACAGATCGCAGCTTTGCATACAAGCACCACAACTAAGGAAAGTGCCCGCAGCACCGCACTCTGCCATGTCGAGCGACGCTCACAAGTCTGATCTGCCTCAGAACAGACTGAAGCAGCGAAATTAACGCGCCGGAAATGTTTGTGCCGCACCTTAGAATCCACGCAGAGTTCGATCACCTGTGCGTCTTGAAATTTCGTGAGAATGCCCCCATTGAGAAGAGGACTCGTGTTGCACAATTAGACTAGGTCGAATTGCGTGATCTCATCGAGCGCCATGTCGTAGCGCAGCACGCCAGCGAGGCGCAGGTCGAGCTGCACCCCGCCATTATCGGGGCCAAGATTCGGCGCGGGCTTGGACGAACCCTCGATAAGCATCGTGCCAGTGAGGCGGACATCCACGGTGCCGCTTGTGCCAGGAAGAACCTCTCCGCTGAGCTTGCAGTCCCGCACCGACGCCTCGGGCCACGGCGCGCGCTGGTTGCCGATGATGTCCACCGTGTGGAAGCGGGCGAGCTTGCGTACGAGCTGCACGTCCACTTCGAAGGACTTCTCGTCGCCCTCTGGCAGCAGCTCCCGCCACTCCGCGCGCGTAAGCCAGACGCGGTCGTAGGCCGGGAGCAGCGCGCACTGCGCGTTGGCGGCGGAGGCGACTTCCTGTCCCTTGAGCAGTCGGCTGATTTCGGTCAACACCAGTCCGCCGACGGGCGCCATCGGCCGCGTGCTCTTGCTGACCTCGCTGGCGTCCACCACGGGCCGCTTCGAACCCGCGGGCAGTTTCTCGAAACGAGCGAGCGCGTCCTTCATCCACTGGTTGAGATACGGCGAGGGCGCCCACGTTTTCTTCGCGAGCGACGTGCCGTCCGCAGCGGCGACATAGCGAGCCTGTGTGTCGGCAAACTTGAGGTAGAACTCGCCCTCCGGATCCTTACTGCGGCGCATCATGCCCCCGTCCACGGCGGCCGGGATGAAATCGTTCTGGAGCATCCGGATGACCTCCGGGTTGTTGAAGGCGGACACACGGTCCACCGCGACATTGTTTCAGCCCGCGCACAGCGGGTGGCCGTCCATCGACCAGAGGAAAATGGGCTTGCCCTGCTGAGCGGCCAGCGCGCGCGCCTCGAGCAGTGAGGTCTTCCATGGGATCGTCTTCCACAACTCCTCTTCGGGCCTGGGTGCAACCAGGTCGCGCACTGCGGCGAACTCGGGCGGCAACCCGAGCGGCGGACACGAAGAGGTCTGGGCGCTTGCCCCGGACACGAGTGCAAACCAAAGTCCGGCGTGAATCAGAAATTTCATCGAGTGGTTCTGTGTTGAGAGTTGAGAGTTGAGAATACTCCGACGCCCGGAACGTGTCGATGCATCACTTTGCAACCGACTCTGCCGCAATCATTCTCGTTGCTCGCTCGGTACGAGATCAGTCGGGCGCAGCTTGCGCAGCGATGGGGCGTCTCGAAAGAGACCATCAAGCGGAGGGAGCGCGATGGGATGTTGTCACCGATTCGATTCAATCAACGCCTTTTGCGCTATCGGCTGGAGGACATCGTGGCGATCGAGCGGTCGCTGAGTTCATAACGCAACGCCGCAGAAGGCGACGCTCGATTCCGTTTTTGCAAATTCAAGTAATCGAACTATTATTTACTTAAATTTGTCCGATGAGTCGAACTTTGAGCAAGGCTGAAGAACTCCATGAATTTGTCCGTGAGCGACCGCTTTTTCGCGCGAAAGAGCTTCGCGAGGCGGGTTTCAGTGCCTCGACCCTGTCGTCGGCCCTCGAAGCGGGGATCGTCGAGCGGGTGAGCCGCGGTGTTTATCGACACGTCGACGCTCCTCGGGATGAGCATCTGAACCTATCGGAGGTGCTTGCTCGGGTGCCCAAGGCCGTGGTTGTCTTGGTGAGTGCCTTGAATTTTCACGGGATCGGAACCCATCAGGCGTCTGCGGTTTGCATCCTGCTGAAGCAGAACGCGGTGACACCGCGCATTGAGTATCCTCCCATGGAGGTCATCCGCAGCAGCGATTCTCGTGCCTTTTCAGAAGAGGTGGAGATCCATGAGCTGAACGGCATTGCTGTGCCCATCACCACACCCGCACGGACAGTGGCGGACTGTTTCAAACACCGGAGCAAGCTAGGACTGGAGCTTTGCCTGGAAGCGCTGAAGCAGATTCTGCGCTCCGGCGTTTCACCAGCTGAGGTACTCGATTTTGCGCGCATGGATCGCGTGGAGAACGTGATGATGCCCTACTTGGAGGCGATCGCATGAAGAACATCGCTGCCTCCATTCAAGATCGGCTCAAGAATCGCTCGTCGGCACCACGGCGGCTAATCAACGCGATCGGGGAATTGATTAATCATGACTTGAAGCCAACTGGGGTTTCGCACCATGTTTGGAAGATTGATGCCCATGAAATCCCTGCTCCTCAATCTTAATCTTCTGGCTCTGTTCCACCACTGCGGCGTTCGCTGAGGACGATGGGCCGGACAAATGACTCACCGAATTACCGCTATGAACCTGCCACCGTTCTCCCTTCGTCTCCTAGGTCAGATTGGTGTCTGGATCGCGGCGGCTTCACCGGTGCTCGGCGGACCGTTTGAACAGACGATCCAGCCACTGCTCAGCGAATACTGCATCACTTGCCACTCGACCGAAAAGCACAAAGGCGACTTGGATCTACAGCGAATTTCCTCCCTTGCTGAGATCAAGAAAGATCCCGCCGTCTGGGAAACGGTGCTCGAGCAAATTGCGGACGGGGAGATGCCGCCAAAGGAGAAACCGCAGTTCTCGGTCAAGCAGCAGGAGCAGTTTACAGCTTGGGTAAAGAAGACACTGGGCGAAGTGGCGCTGGAGAGTGCGGGCGATCCGGGACCGCTGGTGTTGCGCCGGCTCTCGAACATGGAGTACACCTACACGATCCGCGATCTGACCGGCGTCGGGTCGCTCGATCCAGCGCGCGAGTTTCCGGTCGATGGCGCGGCTGGCGAAGGGTTTACCAATGTCGGCTCGGGGCTGGTGATGTCGCCGGGATTGCTCATTAAATACCTGGATGCCGCAAAGGAGGTCGCCGATCATGCGGTGCTGTTGCCAGATGGGATCCGGTTTTCTCCCAGCACTAGTTCGCGGGATTGGACTGATGAGACGCTGGCGGAGATCCGCGAGTTCTATGCCGCATTTTCCGCCTCGGCCGGCGCGAGCCCGGTGAACTTGCAAGGCGTCAAGTTCGACACCAACGCCGGCGGGCGATTGCCGCTCGAAAAATACCTGTCAGCATTGCAGGAGGAACGGAAAGCGCTGAGCGATGGCACGAAGAGAATCGACGACGTGGCCGGCGAGGCGCAATTGAGCGCAAAGTATCTCGGCCAGTTGTGGCAGATGTTGCACGGGGAAAAGCCGTCGCTGCTGCTCGACACGTTGCGGGCCAAATGGCGTGAGGGCAAGCTGACCGCGTCCGACGTCGAAACCTGGCAACAAGGTCTGTGGCGTTTCACCAGCGTGGGGCACATCGGGAAAAAGAACGGCCCCAAAGCCTGGCAGGAGCCGGTGACGCCACTGGCGACGCAGAGTGAACTACGCTTGAATCTGGTCGCGCCTGCTGGTGGTGGCGACGTGACGTTTTACCTGGCCGCCGGCGACGCCGGCGATGGCAACGAGAGTGACTTCGTGGTTTGGGAGCAAGCCAGATTGGAGATCAAAGGTCAGCCGTCCATCCCATTGCGCCATTTGAATGGGCTCAACCAAAGAATGGAAGAATTGCTCAGGATGGAAATGGGCCGCGCCGCGCAATACCTGCAGGTGATCGCTACGGCGGAGCATACCGAAAGGCCGATCGAAGAGGTGGCCGAGGGGCGCGGGCTCAACGCGAAGGTGCTGGAGAACTGGAGCGCAGCAGTTCAGTTGGGCAGCTCTGCGAGTCCGGCAGTGACAGGGCACTACAGTGAAAAAGTGTCGGACGTGGGCGGCTATGCGGACATCCGCGGTTGGGGAGTTCCGGCCACACCAATGCTGATTGCCAACAAGGCGAAGGACACCATCAAGTTCGACACGATCACGGCGCCTGGCCGAAGTGTGAACATGCATCCGTCGCCGGACAAAGACGCCACCATTTTCTGGCAGAGCCCGATGGCGGGGAAGATCCGGTTGCGGGGCTTCTTTGCCGACTCGGATGGGAATTGCGGAAATGGTGCGGCGTGGCGGGTGGAGTGGATCGGCCATGCCGGTGCCGACACGATCGTCAGCGGGGCATTCGACAATGGTAAGCGAGAAGCGTTCGCGCCGGACGGCGAATACGCGGTGGAACAGGGCGACCTGATCAAACTGGTGGTGAATGCCCGCGACGGATCTCACAGTTGCGACACGACACAAGTCGCGATCACGATCACCGAACAGGGCGGCAAGAATCGGGTGTGGGATCTCGCCGCGGACGTCGTTGATCGCGTGCAGGAAAGCAATCCCCTCACGGATTCGTTCGGGAACGCGGATGTCTGGCACTTCTGCACCTCGGGTGCAATTTCGCCGCCACCCAGGAATCTGATCCCGGCCGGTTCGGCGCTGGCCAGATGGCGCTCGGCGGTGATCAGCGACCCGACAGACGCCAATCTCCTTGATCTATCGCAAGCGGTGCAAGATGTGATCACAGGCGAATCTGTGGATGCGACGGAACCCGACATAGCGTTGCGGGCTTTGTTTCGAAGCGCTCGCGGGCCGATGAATTGGCTCATGCTGACGGGTGGCGATTCGGAGGGGACACCCCTGGAAGTGCAGGCACCGTCGGTGTTGGAATTCACCGTACCCGGTGATTTGGCGGCCAGTGCCGAGGTGGTGGTGACCGGCAGATTGCATCCGGAGAAGGGGAGGGAAGGCAGCGTGCAACTGCAGCTGCTGACTACCAAGCCCGCGATGCTCACTGGAATCGCGGCGAGCAAGGCGAACTCTGCTGAGGTGAGCGGGCAGTGGTCGGATAACAATCTGCGCACCTTCCACACCGCACCGGTGATCGTGAACGATGGAAGCGCAGCCCGTACCCGAATGGATGCCGCCTTCAATGATTTCCGCCAGCTGTTTCCGATCGCGTTGTGTTATCCACAGATCGTACCGGTGGACGAGGCGGTCACCCTGACACTGTTCTACCGTGAGGATGATCAACTGAAACGCCTGATCCTGGATGACGCCCAGTCGGACCGGCTCGACCAGCTCTGGGAGGAACTGAGATTCTCCAGCGAATTTCCATTGAAGCAGGTCGTCGTGTTCGAGCAACTCTATCAGTTCGCCACTCAGGACGCGGATCCGAGCGTGTTCGAGCCCTTGCGCGAACCGATCAAGCAAGCCGCCGTCGAGTTCGAGAAGCGGCTGATCGAAGTCGAGCCGATACAGATCCAGGCGGCGGTGGATTTCGCGGAGCGAGCATGGCGGCGGCCGATCACAGCTTCCGAGCAGGAAGAGTTGCGGGCGCTCTACCAGAGTTTGCGCGGGCACGACTTGCCGCACCCGGCCGCCCTGCGGCACTTGCTGGCGCGCGTGTTGGTGGCTCCGGCATTCCTGTATCGCGGGGAAACGTCAGCGCCGGGACGCGATTCGGCGCCAGTGAACGACTGGGAGCTGGCCACCCGCTTGAGCTACTTTCTCTGGTCATCCGCCCCGGACGCCGAATTGCGCGCCCGGGCAGTCGCCGGCGACCTTCGCGAGCCCGGTGCCCTCACCGCGCAGGCACAGCGGATGATGAAAGCTGAAAACATTCGCCGGCTGGCGACCGAGTTCGGCGCCCAGTGGCTGCATGTCAGAGATCTCGCAACCCTCGACGAAAAGAGCGAACGCCACTTCCCGACCTTCACCTCTCTTCGCGGCGCGATGCAGGAAGAGACGGTGCGTTTCTTCACGGACTTTTTCCAGGAGGACCGTTCCATCCTTTCGCTGCTGGATGCTGACTACAGCTTCGTCAATGGCCCGCTCGCCGGGCACTACGGGATCAAGGTGTCATCGGAAAATTGGCAGCGCGTTGATGGCTTGCGCTCGCTGGGGCGCGGCGGGATTCTCGGTTTCGCCAGCACTCTCGCCAGGCAGAGCGGGGCCTCTCGCACCAGTCCGATCTTGCGTGGCAACTGGCTCAGCGAAGTTGTCCTCGGCGAAAAACTGCCACGTCCGCCGAAGGATGTTCCCGTCTTGCCCGAGGAAGCGCCCGAGGGATTTACCGAGCGACAATTGATCGAACGTCACAGCAGCGATCCGTCCTGCGCACGCTGTCATGCGCGCATTGATCCGTTCGGCTTCGCGCTGGAGGGTTTTGACGCGATCGGTCGCGCCCGAATCGGGATGGACACGGCGGCGACTTTGGCTGATGGCACAACGTTCAAAGGCCTCGAAGGACTGCGCACCTATCTGCTCGAATCCCGCCGCGACGATTTCGTGCGCCAGTTTTGCCGAAAATTGCTCGGCTACTCCCTGGGCCGGGGCGTTCAGCTTTCGGACCGGCCTTTGCTCGATGAAATGCTCGTCCGTCTGAAAGAAAGCGACTACCGTGTCAGCATTGCCATTGAATTGATCGTCCGCAGCCCGCAGTTTCGTCAGGTGCGCGGGCAGGATTTTTCAAATTGAAGCAATCATCTTTTCTGGATATCCACACCAATGAAAGCCCACCATTTCTCGCGTCGCGCCTTCCTCCGCGGATCCGGCATCGCCATGGCCTTGCCCTGGTTCGAGTCCCACAACGTCTGGGGTGACGAGCCCGGCCGCGACAAACCAGCGAGCGAGGCTCCGGTGCGGCTCGCGGTCGTGTTTTCCGGCAACGGGTTCCACTCCAAGGAATGGTGGGCCAAGGGAGAGGGCAAGGCGATGGAGTTGGGCAAAGTGCTCGCGCCGCTCAACGACTATCGCGAGAAGCTGATCTTCGTGAAAGGGCTATACCACGAGGAAGCTCGCAAAGGGAACATCCACAGCTCGCAGACCGGCAACGTGCTCTCCGGCGCGAAGATCGCGTCAGGTGGCGAGATCCGTTCGGGCACCAGTTTCGACCAGTTGCTCGCCCAGACCTACGGGCGTTCCGCCAAACTTCCGAGTCTCGTGCTCGGCTGCGAGCGCTCGAATCCGTCGGTGCATAAAAACTACTCGATGCTCTACAGTTCGCACATCTCGTGGAGTTCGCCTACGACGCCGACTCCACTCGAACTCTACCCGGCGCTGGCCTTCGATCGCCTGTTCAAAGATGACGCCACCCCCGCCGACAAGAGTGTCCTCGACGCGGTACTGGCCGACGCGAAGAAACTGCGCCAGACCATCAGCCGCGGCGACCAGCAGAAGCTGGACGAGTATTTGAACTCCGTCCGCGAAGTGGAGCAACGGATCGAGAACGCCGGGAAACGTGGCGAGTTGCAGGGATGGCGCCCCACGCTCGAGAAGCCGAACATGCAGCGTCCCGCCGACGGCATCCCGCAGGACATCGGCGAGCACATGCGGCTGATGTGTGACATCATGGTGCTCGGATTTCAGACCGACACGACCCGCATCACCACGCTGAAGCTCAACAACGACCACAGCGCCCTGCGCTTCCCGAACCTCCCCTCCGTGCAGCAGGCAGGCAACGGCATCGACTACATGATCCACCACCTGCTCTCGCATTCCGACGGCCAGGACTGGCTGAAGGTGAACCAGTTTTTCATGGAGCAACTCGCCTACCTCGCAGGGAAACTCGACGCCGTTCAGGAAGGCCCTCGCACCTTGTTGGACAACACCATGCTCCTCAGTTGCTCCAGCATGATGGCTGGCGCGATGCACAACAATGACCAGCTTCCGATTCTCTTGCTCGGCGGCGGTGGCGGCAGAATCAAGGGCGGGCGCGTCCTCGATTACCAGGGCAAACCCGAGCGTCAGCTGTGTCGCCTCTTCATGTCCATGATGGACAAAATGGACGTCCTCCCGAAGACCTTCGGCGATGCGACGATGATG
>JBNMNB010000033.1:0-42246 GCA_051270635.1 Verrucomicrobiales bacterium
CGCCATCGGTATCGGCTTGCCCTCCAATGAAGGCGCGGGGGTGGGGATTTCAGAATGTAACATAACTATCTATAAGATAGTTAGTTATGAGTACAAGTGTTTTCTTGATGAATTATGCAGGTTAGGCTCTCGCTCACTTTTCAGACTTGTTTAGTCTGGAAGCCACACATCATTCCCATATTACCATAGGAAATCTCAGCAGCCGCAACCGCCGCCGCCGCTTCCACCACAACAGCCACCTTCTGCCGCCAGCATTTCCTCTTCAGTAGGGATCGCACCATTCTGAAGGGTTTTGGTCACATAACCATTCACCATGTTGGCGATGCTCTGCAGGTGATCTTGTGCAGCGTTGAATTTATTAATTCCGTCGTGGCCGTCTGCCTGGGTGCGCAGCTCTTCGAATCTGGCAACGTCCTGTGGAGAAGGCTGCTCGCCGTTAGCCTCGAGTTGATGCAGAGAACGACCAAGATTCATAAGTTCTTTATACAGAGCGACACCTTGCTCATCTTCAAGAAAAGCCTCTGCCTGTGCCCGCGCAGCGCTGGTTTCCTTGTCGCTTACAATGGCGGCGCAAAGTGAATGGAGGGACTCTTCAATAGTAACGGCTTCAGCGGTAGTGTTCATAACAGAATAGTTGGTAAATGGATTATCAGATGGATGATACTACGCGACTCGCAGTAATCAGCTGGCTTTTTTCTTCTTTTCGTCGGAGGCAACGTTTGCTCGGTCAAGGTGGATCGACCTTGGTGATCACCGATCATCGCAGCAAAAATGCCGCACGCTCCGTTCTCAAAATTACTGTCGATTTCTGTAAATTTAACGAAACAATTGAACCTCTCGGCCGTTGTTGTGCAATCCTTTTCTTTAATCTGATCCGAACCATTGCGGGGAACGAGGGCAAGCAGCAAGGAACTACTCGAAAAAGTGCCCAAACCGAGCCACATTCGCCTACTTCCCCTCTTAATCGTGCCAAATAACGCAATCTCAGCCCCCCATTCAGGAGCAACTGCCGCTGCTGGCTCCCCTCAACCCGAATTGCTGGCGCCCGCTGGTAACTGGGATTGCGCCAAAGCTGCCGTGAAGAGCGGCGCGGACGCAATTTACTTTGGCCTTCCTCGATTCAATGCGCGGATGCGGGCCGACAATTTCTCTGAGGAAGATCTGCCGAAACTGGTCGATTACGTGCATCGTTTTGGCGTCAAGGCATACGTGGCGATGAATACCCTCATCTTTACTGAGGAACTGGATGCGGCAGTGGCGCAACTCATGATTCTGGACGAGAGCGGGATCGATGCGGTCATCGTTCAGGATCTCGGACTGGCCAAGGTGCTCCGGCAAGCTTGTCCCCGATTGCGACTCCATGCGTCGACACAGATGACCATCACTTCGCCAGAAGGCCTGACTTTAGTGAACGACATGCTGGGACTCGATCGCGCAGTGTTGGCGCGGGAGTTATCATTGCGTGAACTCCACCTGTTCCACGCTCTCAAGCCTGACAAGGTTCCGCTCGAAGTCTTTGTTCATGGCGCACTGTGCGTTGCTTATTCGGGACAATGCCTGACCAGTGAAGCACTTGGCCAGCGAAGTGCAAACCGCGGTGAATGTGCGCAAGCTTGCCGGATGCCTTACGAATTGGTCGTCGATGGCGAGACACGCGACCTTGGCGATAAACGCTACCTGTTGTCGCCACAGGATCTTGCTGGGCATGCCGAGATTTCAGATCTTATCCAACTGGGAGTCACAAGTTTCAAAATTGAAGGTCGACTGAAATCGCCCGAGTATGTTGCTGCAGTGACCGCCGTTTATCGCAAGGCCATTGATGAAGCCTTGAGCGAAAATCCCATCGCAATCAGTGACCGCGACAAGTATTCTCTGGAAATGACATTCTCGCGAGGACTGACCCCCGGGTGGTTGCATGGAGTGAACCATCAGGAGCTCGTCGGTGCGCGGTTCGGGAAAAAGCGGGGTTCGTTCGTAGGCTATGTGGAAGAGTCAGGAGATGACTGGGTAGAACTCCTGGATACCAGTAACCTTGCCCCTGGCGATGGACTTGTTTTCGATACCGGCGGCGATACAAATGCTGAGCAAGGAGGCCGGATTTATTCCATCGAAGGCGAGCGTGTTTATTTCAAACGAGGACACGTCAATTTTGATACTATTTACCAGGGAAGCCGCATCTGGAAGACGGATGATCCCCAGTTGAATCAGGAGCTGCGCAAAGTCTGGCAGGGCCGCGATCCCAGCCCGGTTCAGGCACCATTACACCTCACTGTCACCGGAAAGCCCGGCAGCCCACTTACCGTGCACGACAGAGATTCAGGCTTTTCAGTGGATTCATCGTCCCCTGTCGAAGTTGCCATCAAGCGACCACTGGATGAGGCAATCCTGCGAAAGCAGCTGGGACGGCTGGGTGATTCGTCGTTTCGGCTGGAGTCGTTACAGCTTTCACTGGATGGCGATTGCATGGTTCCCGTGAGCGAGTTGAATCGGATGCGCCGCGCATTGGTGGCAATGTTAGACACTGCAGACTCCTCGAATCAGCAAGTGGTAACCGCCGCACCCAATGACCCGAATGGCTGGCGACAATTACTCCCTGTAACCGATCAGCCAGCCAGAGTGTCTGCCCCGGCTCTGTCTGTGCTCTGTCGCAACCTTGAGCAGATGCAGGCGGCGGGAGCAACGAATCCAGGCGCGATCTACTTGGATTTTGAAGACGTCCGACGCTACAAAGATGCCGTGGCCCAGCATCGCGAATCAATCGCAAGTGATATTCCGATTTACCTGGCTACTCCACGCATTCAAAAACCTGGCGAAGACGGGTACTTCCGGATCATCGAAAGAGCAGAGCCTGACGGCGTCCTGGTTCGCAATCTCGGAGCCATCCAATTCTATCGCGATCATGCGTCACTGCGGCTTGTGGGTGATTTTTCGTTGAATGTGACCAATCCGATCACCGCTTCACTCTTCATGCAACAGGGGCTGGAGCGTCTGACCATTTCGTATGACCTCAACATTGACCAGGCCTCAGGTCTAGTACGGTCAACGCCGTCAGACTGGCTGGAAATCACGCTGCACCAACACATTCCCATGTTTCACATGGAGCACTGCGTCTTCTGTGCCTTTATGTCGACTGGCACTGACTACACGAACTGCGGTCGTCCCTGCGAAAAGCACAAGGTGCAACTGCGGGATCGCGTAGGCATGCTGCACCCACTGGCAGCGGATGTTGGCTGTCGCAATACGCTTTTCCAGGGGAAGGCGCAGACAGGCGTTGCCTATTACCAGGCACTGAAAGATGCTGGAATGAATCACTTTAGAGTTGAGCTGCTCAACGAGTCGGCAGAAGAATCCACCCAACTCCTCAATCTATACGGAGATCTCCTCGCGCAACGCACCTCTCCGGAACAGGTGAGACGCAGCATCAAGGCAGAGTCAAAGTTAGGGGTCACAGAGGGCCCTTTCGCCGTTTGATGGATGCAAAAAATTGTACGATGAGCGATCCGCCCTGATCAATCAACTGTAGTGAGTTGAGAGCGAATCTGACAGTGACAGTGGGATAGAAATTCTCGGCATAGGAATTCCATTGCAGACCAAAGCGAGTGAGGGTTACGAAACATAGTTCCTTCCATTTCGATTCTCACACCTCTGTGTCGAGCCAACGTCTCCCTGCACTGTCTAGCGCCCTACCTGATCTTCAAATCACAGACCATTAAGACGATCCTAAAAAGCACGCAACCCTCATTTCTTCATTTGAATCACGTTTGACACCTACTCATTCTCCCTCTACAATCTCCGTGTGAAAAGAATTGCACGCCCACCAGAGTTCTCAAAATTTCCCCCACGAATTCCCACAGATTCCGGGCAGAGCGAGCGGGACTTGCTTGTTCATCGACTTGAAACATCGATTGAGATCGCCCCGGATCTACTTCAGACGATTCAGGCAATCGACGAGTTCGAGGGAACTGACGCGGTTGACTGGATCGAACAGGCGCTGCGCCAGGCCGTATCAGCCGCACGAAATTAGCAGGGCTTCAGCGTCCACTTGAGCCAATTCGGCCGATTCGATTGATTCGTTTTTTTTCTCTCCAACTTACTTGAAAAATCTGGATGCATGATCCGCAGTCAGTAGTTAACCTGCGACGAGAGAATCAACGTAAGCGACACAGATGCCGAAACCGGAAACCGACGAAAAATTCGAGCAACTCAAGAGTGATCTTCTAACACACAGTGATGAACATGAGTGGCTGGAAGAGGAGGATGTCAGTGAGCTCATTCGCATCGCGTATCGGAAGAACATCCCAACTCAGGTAATTCTAGCGTGCAGAGAAGCCTGTTCTTCGAATTCGGCGTTCGTCCATTACATGTCCGGCCTGGTAGGAAAACGCCGCCGCAGAATCCTGGCGATCGACGATGAAGAGGACTTTCTTGAGCTCCTTAAAACCAGTCTCGAGCACTCCGGGAAATTTCGTGTCGAGACTGAAAGCAACCCGCTGCACGCGCTGGAGATTGTCGATGAATTTCAACCGGACCTCTGCATTGTCGACGTGCGCATGCCGGAAATGGACGGCAATGAGTTGATCGCGCACATCCGCCAGCGTTCACACTTGCGCAACACGCCAATCATCGTGCTCACGGGACTGTTGTCAGATACCGCCGTTGAAGCCGTCGCCAAAGATCAAGTGCTCTATCTTTCGAAACCGGTTGTGATGAAAGAGCTGATGTATTGCATCGAAGAGCACCTGGCATCCTTCGAAAAAAGCCAGGCAAAGGCTTGAAGCTTCCCCCGGGCCAGTCATTCACGCAGAAGTTCCCGATCGTCGGCGAGAAGGAACCTCCGGAGGAGGCACTGGAAATTGCAGGGTGGCGGTTGGAAATCGGCGGCCTGGTTTCGACGAGTGTTAGTCTCGACTACGATCAAGTCATCGCCCTGGCGCAGGATGAGTTCACGGCGGACATTCACTGTGTCACTAGTTGGAGCCAACCCGGCATGCGTTTCACCGGAATTAAGCTATCGAGTTTCCTGGCGCAGCTGAACCTGACGCCCCAGTCAGCTGCCAGATTCATTCGCTTTGAGGCCTATTCCCATCGGCATCATGACACCAGCTTACCTCTTCATGTGGCAATGGAAGACAGCTGGCTGGTGCATAGTTTCGAAGGGGAGCCGCTCACTCGCAGTCGCGGCTATCCCTTGCGAGTCGTGACCCCATCGCGGTATTTTTACAAGAGCCTGAAATGGCTTCGACGCATGACGTTTCTCGACACCGACCAGCTGGGTTTCTGGGAACGCACTTCCGGCTACCACAACAATGCGGATCCCTGGAAAGAACAGCGGCTCGAAGGCTCGCGATTCACTTCAAAGGAAGAGGCTGATGCTTTTCGGGCGCTGACAGATTTTCACCAGTGGCGAGAAATGGATCCAGTGCACGAGCCAAAGGTGATCGTCAAAGCTGATTTCAAGAATTGGCAACCACTCACCCGCAACCTGTGCGGACTGCACTTAAAAGCCTGCCAGTTCCAAGGCGCGCACCTGGACGGTGTCGACTTCACAGGAGCAAACCTGACATTGGGACAATTCACCGGTGCAAGTCTAAGCGGGGCCGTGTTTGATGCCACTGACCTCGAAGGGGCCGACTTCTCAGGGGCCGATCTGACGGGCGCTCGATTCAGTCGCAATTTCCTGTCTGCGACAACGTTTAGACGTGAAGAAAAGCCGCTGCTTGCATTTGCTGGCATGACCATGGTCGCTCCTGATGGACTGCTTGAAGACCAGCGGAGCTACCTGGAGGAACTGGGCGTGCTGGCTACTTCACCCTCTTAGCCAGCGTTGCGCGTCGGAATACCTTGTCGGCGCTGCAAAGATAGAGCCACGAATTCCCTTCGCCACCAAAGGCACAACTGACCGCCGCTTTGTCCGCCACAGGCTTTGTCAGAACTCCCCCCATACGACCGGTTTTATCGAACACTTGGACGCCCGTATGCGAGGTGATGTAAATTCGGCCCTCAGCATCGACCGTCATGCCATCACCACCGGTGGCAGCATCGGGTTTCGGCGCACGCAATTGCATCAGCTTCTCACCTGCAATCAATGCCCCTGAGTCAGCTACGACGAAGCTCCACGCCCCATCTCCTCCGTATTCGCTGACGATCAGTTCGCGTTGATCGGGGCTCAGCGCTATGCCATTCGGCTTGTTGATACCCGATGCTACAACTGGTGGGCGTGACATGCCGCGGGCACCTATCGGGACTCGCACCACGGCGCCTGCTCCTGTATCGGTAAAATAAATCCAGCCAGCCTTTGAGACGACTAAGTCATTCGGCGTCACGCCAGTGGCGATAGTCGTGATCGCTTTGCTCACAGCATCAATCGAAACGATGCGCTTATCTTTGCTATCGCCTTCGCCCTGCACGGCCGCGATCAGTGTTCCATCGGCCGCGATATCCAGTCCACTGATCCGCGGCCCATTTTCCAGCCATGCCACAGGAGCTTCGCCAGGGGCAATCTTATAGACCGTCCCGCTGGGAAGATCGCTGAAATAGACGGTGCCATCTGCCGAGCTGCACAGGCCGTCGGTGAAGCGATACCCATCACCAACCAGCTCCCAGTCGCCGGGCTTGCCACCATCCGTTACGATTTTCGAAAGTGCTTCATCGCCAGGAAAATTGTCCTTTGTCAGTGGAGCGGGCAGTTCCTCCATCACCGGTCGCCACAGCCAGCGAAGCGACTCAGGAAAAATCGCGCCACCGTGCTCGCCATTGTGGGCACCATCACCCAGCACAAATTTGAAATCGTAGCCGGCGAATGCCAATGCACTGGCCATTTGCTGGTTCGACAGTGGCCAGTTTCCATGCAGATTGTTCAAATCGTTGGTGCCATCTTGCAGGAATACGCGAATCGGTTTGCGTTCCGTTTTGCGTATCAATGCGGGATACACATGACCTCCACGAATATTAGTGAAGCTACCAATGTGACTCATCACTTTGCCAAATCGATCTGGCCTCTCCCACGCCACCGTCCACGCACAGATTCCACCAGAACTCATGCCGCATATCGCATTCATCGCTGGATCCTCACTGATCTTTATCGAGAACTGCTTCTCCACATGCGGCACCAGTTCATCAATCAGGAATCGTGCATATGCATCCTCCAACGAATCATATTCAAAGCTCCGATTCCGCCGCGGTGCCCATCTGTTCGCAGGGAGATCCCCCTCACCTCGGTGCCCGGGATTTACAAAAATGCCCACCGTCCGAGGCAGCGCTTTCTCCGCGATCAAATTATCGAACACTGTAGGCACTCGCACCTGACCGTCAGTGCTCACGTAAGCGTGCCCATCTTGAAACACCATGAGCGGCAACGCTTCATCCTCCTTGGAATCACCTGCCGGAAGATACACCCAGAAGTGACGCCTCGTTCCTTCGAAGACCTTACTCTGCTCAAAAACAAACGGCCCCTCAACGCTTCCTTTCGCCACCCCCTCCTTAGGCAGCGAATCCTCCCCCAGCTCATAGGCAGCGGCAACCGAAGTGCTCAAAACAAGTGCCAGCGCACACGTGCCAGCACCAGCACTCAGAGAAAACATGGAGGAAAAACAAGAATATGTCATCCGAGTCAGCTAGCCGATCCCCGCCTCCCTGTCACGCCCGACCAGCTACCCACCCCAAGGATGGAAACAATCACCAGCCCTTCCCACACCACCGTCCGAAAGTCACGAAAACCCGAATGGCTCGTCACAAACAATTTGCAATACCCGTCCAAACTCGTAAATGATCTGAGAGTAGTGTAGAGAATTCGCTGCACATTTGCCGAAGTAGCTCAGTTGGTAGAGCAACGCATTCGTAATGCGTAGGTCGTCGGTTCGAATCCGATCTTCGGCTCTTTTAAAACCAACGACTTACAGAAAATAAGAATTCTGCTCGTTCCGAGTTAGTGCCACATTAGTGCCACAAAAACTTCATCCCACTCCGCGAAGACTCCGGATGCCAACCATCGACGAATCCTTAGCCAGCGATTTAGAGCGAGTGCTTCCAATCGATGATCACCAGCGTCAGCTCACCGAACGCTACATTGTGCCCAACCTCCCGGCGTTGGAGGAGGAGTTTCTCGGAATTCGGGAGACCATTGACGCCAAGATCCGCACCCGGCTGGAGAAAGCGCAGGCCTCCGGCGCGCAGGGGGCGGCTCCAGACGCCTATCCCAAGGGATTCTGCCTTCCCATCACGAGGGAGGCGATGTCCGAGTTCGAATCGCGAAGCGCCCCTCCTCTGCGAATGCGGCGGTGTCCGCCTTCCGCCGCGAAGGTGGCCACGTTACCAGGGTCTGGGGAGTTCTGCGCAACCGGTACTTCCAGAACGCCCTGCAGTTGGGAAGCTTCTACTTCGACGTGGCGAACGACACGGTAGATGTCACCAAGCCCAAGGTCGAATACATGGCCATGGCGGAGTCAGGCTTCAGGAACATCGAGTCCTATTCCGAGTTTGCGGACGTCGCGGAACGCTACTGGGAGTGCGAGATTTATCCCAACTTGCACTTCCCACGGCTTGCCCCTTTGCTGCCTCTCGTCAAAATTTCGCGCGCGGGCGTCCTGTCCCTCGCCTGCTCCATCTACTTAATGCAGCGGATGAATCTGGACAGTGGCTTCGTGGCCAGCGAGGAGTTCATCTCCAGCAGCAAATGGGCCGACCGGCGCCTCTCCGATGAGTGGCTGGAGCGTATCCAGCGCTACAAAGCCGAACACTTTTCCGAGCAGATTCAAACTCCTCGGGGCGGCGTCGAATCGGCAGAAGTGGCCCAGCTGTGCGCCGAATACCGCACCAGCAACGTTTACAGTTCCCGCTCCTCTCTTGCGCGAGTCTTGGCGTCAGCCAAAAACCTCACGATCAAAGCTCCCTGAGCGCGAAGGCCCGTTTCAAACCGAAACAAGGCCCCGCCCCATGAGCCCGGCCCCCGAAATCGAATTTCCTTCCAGTTGGTCTTGGCCACCGGCTCCGGGAAAACCTTCACCACCATCTGCTCCATCTACCGCCTGCTGAAGCACGCCAAAGCCAAACGCATCATCTTCCTCGTCGACACCCGCAACCTCGGCGAGCAGGCCGAGCAAGAATTCCTCGCCTACACCCCCAACGACGACAACCGCAAGTTCACCGAACTCTACTCCGTCCAGCGCCTAGCTCCTCCCAGGTCCCCAGCGACGCCCAGGTCTGCATCTCCACCATCCAGCGGATGTATTTCATCCTCCAGGGCAAAGAACTCGACGCCTCAGCCGAAGACGAAAACCCCAACGAGCGCCGCGCCGACCGCAAGCGCGAACCCCTCTCCGTTTCTACGGATGTACACGGATAAGGTTTTGAATTTCCATGCAGCTCCGCTGCATCCAAATAAATCCGTGCCCATCCGTGTTATCCGTGGTTAAAAATATGAGGATTGGCTTGAATGGGTTTTGCGCCGTGCTACCGTGCAGCACTAAATATGAATGTGACTCTCAAGCTTCCTGACGATCTCTGCAACGAAGTGCGCCACCGTGCCGTCGGCCAATCGAAGTCGCTTTCCCAGTGGGTGGCTGATCTGCTCCAGCGGGAGATATCTAGAAGCCACCCCGAACGAAAATCATTGCTCGAGCGTCTCGGGGATTCGGCTACAGCGGATCGCGACTTCGAATTGCCAGACCGCCAGCTGGAAAAAGACAGGCCGGTCGAATTCCCGTGAACGCCTTCCTCCTCGACACCGTCACCGTTTCGGAATTCCGCAAGATCGACTGCATCGATCCGAAAGTCCGTGATTGGCAAAGCGACCATGTCGGCGACGAGATGTGGCTGAGCGTTATCACCCCTCTGGAGATACGCCAAGGCATCCACCAGGTGCGTCGCCGGGATCCCGCGGTCGCAGATAAGCTCGAGTCCTGGTTGACCAACACCGTCGTGCCGGAATTCCGCCACCGCCTGCTTGGGGTCGATTTGCACACCGCGTTCCACGCGGCCGAATTCCGCGCGCTCCACGGCCTCTGCCCCAACGACTCCCTCATCGCCGCTACCGCCAAAGTCCACAGCCTAACCGTCGTCACCCGCAACGTCGCGCACTTCCGAAACATTGGCATTCAACTGGTCAATCCTTGGGAATACACCGCATATGCATAGAAGAAAAATATCCGTGCCCATCCGTGTTATCCGTGATTAATAAAAAGCGAAGAGGAAGAACCACGGGTTGGCACGGATCAGGAAAAATGGTTCAGCTGATTGGCTGGAAGTTCCGAAACATTTCTAACAAGAATACCTCCTTGATGAATTCGTGTAATGTTGCCAACGGTATCAGCGCCATCGTGGGTCCTTGATCCTGGCGAAATACCACAATCGATTCGCCGGTATAGCCGGGTCATCCCAGCATTGACCGTTCGGGCGACACCCTCGCGAGTTTGCTCGATCATTCGGCGCACATTTGCGGCGAGCCTGGCCTCGCTCTGGATGATGTTCAGTCCGTCCTTGTCCCTGAGAGGCCGCCTCCTGCCGAAGTGGAAGCTTTTCGCCATTGTTTTGCCCGTGGACGGTGAGCGCGTCATCGACGATGATGGCGATCGACTCTGGCCACGGAGCCACATCTTTCTGAATTCTGTATGTCCTCGTCCACGCAAGTTCCCCTCCACGATCGACTTCTGCGCAGTGTGGGTCGATGTCTAACCCGAAGACCTATTCTGGACAGGTTGGCAGGTCCGCCTCCCGTAAATGATCGAGGTGATATCCTCGACATTCAATTGCACAGACTATTGTGGCTGAATAATCGGAGAGCGGCTGCGCCCTCCGCTCATCGAGACGTGCTGGTGGAGCGCCGTAGCATGCGTCGCTCGTCCCGAATAGCGACGGGGCCCCCAGTAGAGGGCGTCACGGTAAGCGACGAGACGTTTCGAGGTATGGATGTTCGAGTCTACCGCCCATCAGCACCAGGACTTCACCCATGGGGCGTTTATCTGCATGGGGGCGGTTGGGTTGTTGGTGATCTGGACAGTCACGACTCGGTGTGCAGGCGGTTGTGCGCTGATGGCACTCATGTGATCGTCAGCCTGCACTACCCGCTGGCACCCGAGCGCCCGTTCCCGCATGCCATCGAAACCTTGCTCGACCTCTGGCCACACCTCGTGAAGTATGGGAAATCCTGGGGTGTCGACGGAATACCTGTCCTCTGCGGGGACTCGGCTGGCGGCAACCTGAGTCTTGCAATGGCGCTGCAGCTTCGTGATCTGGGTGGCGTGCTGCCAGAGGGACTCTTGCTGATCTACCCTGGAGTCGACATGCGTCGTCGCCTGGCGAGCCATCGTACGCTTTCCGAGGGATACATTCTGACTGGCGACAGCATCGACTGGTACCTACAGAACTACGGAGCTCCAGTCGATGACGTGCGCGCCAGTCCCATTGAGGCCGTCTCCTTGCAAGGACTTCCTCCGACACTGGTCACGACGGCGGGTTTCGATCCCCTGCGCGATGAAGGAGAGTGGTTGGTGCAGCGGCTACGGGATGAGACAGACATAGTCGTCGAGTATCGACACTATCCTTCTCTGGGGCATGGTTACTTACATTTGGATGGCTGGGTGGCTGCTGCAGACTGCGCCATCAGTGATTTGGGTCGCTGGCTCAGCCAGCTTGGCCGCAGATGATTGGACTGGCTGACGCTGCAAAACGTTTCCAGCCGACTTCAACGCGATCAATCTGGCTGCAGCAGTTTCGCGCGGCTAATCGTTCTGTGAGAGTGTGACTGCCATGCAAAATTGCTATAGGAGCTTGGCGCGGTATCTCTTCAACTAAAATTTATAAATCTACTTATCTTTTCGCTCATCTTTGATCGGTTGATTCTCGATTCCCCTTACGCATGAAAATTAATAAAAATAGTGGAAATGACAGCGCACGGATTGCCCTTTCATTATTGGATCAAGTGCCGATCGAATGGCAGTGCTGAAAGTCGGCTCACCGTCGAATTGCGAATTGCAGTGGAATGTCCACTTTAATTCTCGTGCGTAAGTCCTGCACCAGATCTCCATCGGACGAAATAGAAGATGAAGACTGTGCATTGAACGCTATTCTCTCCCTTGCTCACGATCACAGTCATTGAATGCACGGCGGTTATTGCGTCTGCTATTTTCGGCGTTCTCCTTGCGACTCGCACTGATATGGATGCGACAGGGTTGTTTGCGGTCGCGTTTGCCATGGCATTTGGTGGCGGGACGGTGCGCGACCTATGTCTCGATCGTCATCCGCTCTTCTGGATCGAGAATTCTCACTACACCATTATCGTTTTCGTGATCGCCCTGGCGGCAGCGCTGGCTCCTGGACTGGTGGGCAAGTTCGAGCGCTTCCTGATATTGCCCGACGCCATTGGCATGGGATTATTTACCGTAGCGGGAGCAGACATTGCGCTCAATTCTGGCACATCGATGTTTCTCGCAGTGCTTTTTGGCGTCATCACTGGAACGCTCGGCGGCGTGCTAGCGGACATCATTTGCAACGAAATTCCAGTCCTTTTCCGCCCAGGGACGCCGCTTTGCGCAACCTGTTGCTTTGCAGGTGGCTGGGCTTTCGTGCTTGCCATGAAGGTTGGTATTCCACATCCGTATGCGCTTATTCTCGGCTCCTGCACGGTCGTGGCTGCACGGCTGGGAGCCATCCGCTGGCGCATAGCCCTGCCTCCTGTGCATCGAAAAAAGGCGTCTACCGCCGAAGAGAAATAGCGTAGCTTCCCCTGTTCCATTACTTCAGGAAACCGCAGGCTTGGCGAATGTGCGGCACTGTGATTGGCTGTTTGCAGGCAATGATTGCAACCCCCTTGCAACAAATTGCACCTACTACCCTACTGCCTACTTGCACGCATGCCAAACGATAACCCCTACGTCGTCACCGAGGAATCAATTCTCGCACCACCCGCTACCTTCTTTGCCCGCCTGAAACACCTGGGCCCTGGGCTGATTCTTTCGGCCTCGATTGTCGGATCTGGCGAGCTCATGGCGACGACCATTTTCGGCGCTGAAGCCGGATTTGTGGCACTGTGGGTGATTCTGCTCAGTTGTCTGGTTAAAGTAACCGTGCAGCTGGAATTTGGCAAACACGCGATTCACAGCGGTGAGTCGACCATGGCATCGTTCAATAAGCTGCCGGGGCCCAAATTCGGCAAGGCCAGCTGGGCCGTCTGGGTATGGCTCGTTCTGATGACTACCAAGAACCTGCAACTTGGCGGCATTATCGGAGGTGTAGTCGGCATCGTGCTGCACATGATTGGCAGCGACGGCTCGCTTGCGTTGAACGCAGGTATTTCTGTGGCGGTTGCGACGTCTGTTTCGCTGATGATTTATAAAGGTCGTTATGTTTTTATTGAACGCATTTCCGTAGTGCTCATTGCGTTTTTCACTGTCTTTACTTTTGCTTCGCTATTCGCCACGGCATCGACTGAGTATGCCTTCTCGTTCGACGACATTGCCAGTGGCTTCACTTTTGCCCTGCCCTCTGCAGTCATTCTGGCAGCGGTCGGTGCCTTCGGCATTACTGGAGTCGGCGGCGATGAGATCATGGCCTACAACTACTGGCTGATCGAAAAGGGATACGCTTCCTATTCCGGCCCACGGAAAGACAGTCCGGAATGGATCGCCCGGGCTAAAGGCTGGATCGGCGTTATGTACCTGGATGCCCTGTTGTCGATGGTCGTCTACACCATCATGACCTGCGCGTTTTACCTCCTGGGCGCAGCTGTCCTGCACGGCACCGCCGACCTCATGTATAAAGATGACCTCATTGGCGAGCTTTCCAAAATGTATACTAACACACTGGGGCCCGGCGCCCGTTACGCCTTCCTGGCAGGTGCTTTCGTCGTCTTGTTCTCCACACTTTTTGCTGCACTCGCCGCCTGGACGCGGCAGTTTTCGGACGCCTTCAGTCAGATTGGCTGGATCAATTTCATGGACAATGCTTCGCGTGGCCGCTCCATCGCGATCCTTGCCTGGGTGCTGCCGATGATCTGGACCATCCTTTTCCTCACACTGAAAAAAATCGGATTCATGATTATTATCGGTGGAGTCATCACATCGGTCATCCTGTTGCTGGTCGTTTTTGCAGCCCTCCATTTCCGCTATCGCCGCCTGCCGAAGGAATTAAAACCGTCGCCCATTTATGACGCGTTTCTTTGGGTCAGCATTCTCGCCATCACCGCCGTTGGCCTGCTATCGGTGTGGAAGAGCCTGCCGAAGAAAGAGGCAAAATCTGCAGCGGCGCAAATTCAACTCACGATCCCTGCCTGCGCCCTGGCAGGTGAGCAGCAAAACGGGCTCGGGCAACATCAAGCATGAGGTTAGCCTGAATGGAAAATGGAAGCGCGGGCCTGATGTGGGACAAAGGAGATGAGTAAATCAATCGAGCTCGGAGCGGCAAAATTGACAATGAAAAGGCACGGCGTCATTGCCGTGCCTTTTCTATAAAAAATACGAGTGATGCCTTTTACTTCGCAGCAAGGTTATGAGGCAATTATTCTGCTTTTGGCGAGGTCGGCGGTTGCGCTGGAACTTGAAGAGCAGGAAGTAGAGTAGCCACCTTCTCTTTCATTTCCTTCCCGGGCTTGAACTTAACAACTGCTCGAGGGGGGATCTTCACATCCACTTTTGGATCGTTCGGATTCCTTCCTACCTTTGCCTTCGTCTCCTTCACCTGGAAGGCTCCAAAGTTCCGAAGAACGACCTCATCATTGTTCGCTAGACACGTGGTAACGGTATCCAGAAATTTTTGCACAATGTCAAAAACCTCTTGCTGGGTTTTGCCTGATTCGTTGCTGATGCGCACGACCAAGTCTCTTTTTGTGATAGTAGCCATTGGATTAAACGGGTTCGATTGGGTTGCCGATCAGTTCAGCACAACTGAACGATCTACAACGTGTTACGCTAGTGGACCATGGCCTGATGATCAAGGTTAACGCGCACTTTAATTCGGCGCCTATTTAAACGTAATGCACTGACGTTCAGGGAGAAATCGCCAGCCACGACACATAAAAGCCATAAGAATCTGTAAATCAGCAATTTACAACTCGAGAAGCGCCACTGTTTTGAAGTGCATCTTAGCGATCAGGGGCAATTTTTCCATGCCTTTATCGGCAGCGAACTTGCGTCCAGCAGCTACCACAGAATCTGAAACTCCCTTCGGAAGCTCGTATCCCAGCTTGCCTGAACACTCATCGAGCCAACCGACGAATCGCTCTCTGGCGAGGATCGAAGCCGCTGCTACAGCGATGTCAGACTCAGCTTTGGTACGCTGCTGCAGCTCGATGGTGCGGCCGTTTTTCATGAGTGCGCGCTCCAGCTGCTGAGGTTTTGCGAATTGATCTGACAATGCCCTTGGGCATCCGGGTCGCACTTTGAGAAGGTTCTCAATCACACTGGCATGGCCCCATGCCAGCAGTCGGTTCAGATTGCGGAATCTTGCGTAAAGGGCGTTGTAACGTTCGGGCCCTAACGATACCACCTCACAAACGATACCAGGAGTATTGCGGATAGTTTCAGCAAGTGAGCGGATGCGGGCATCTGACGTGATCCGTTTGCTATCCATCACACCATTGTCCATAAGGTGTCGGGCAATATCGGGATCAACATATACACCAGCGATGACCAATGGTCCGAATAAGTCCCCTTTACCACTCTCATCGATGCCGAAATGGGGCGCAAACATTTCGGGTTGATGCACTTCTTCGTAGCCGAGTTCTGCGACACCAAGGATCTCAGGCTCTAACCGAAACTGCACGAATTCCGCAGTTTCCTTTCCTTGCACCAGCACCTTCGGCCCCTTCTCGTAGACTGTCACATTCAGTTTTCCTTTCGCCGCTGAATAATGGGCATAAGGTTTATCGGAGAATCGAAATCCACTTTGATCCAGCAGGTCGCGCAATTCTTGCACCTGTTGTGGCGAAATCACTCGGGTATAGCTGTTCTTGGACATCAGATTTTCTCTAGCTCAGGTGTGCGCTGGAGACAAGGCAAAGACTACGAATCGCTGGCCAATTTCACCTTTCCATCCTATCTTCAGCCTCCTTTCACTCACATGATGGACGAAGCCCCCGATCACACTAAAAGTCCTTATCACCACGGCGATTTACGGAATGCGCTTGTCGAAGCCAGCCTTAAAGTCCTGAAAGTAGAAGGGCTGGGAGCCTTGTCGCTCAGACGTGCTGCGAGAGAGGCAAAAGTTAGTCCTGCAGCACCTTACAGGCATTTCAAGGACAAGGAGTCGCTTCTCTGCTCACTGTCAGCCTACGGGTTCGCCCAGCTTACCGGGGAACTCGATGCCGCACACAGCACCGCGCCAGGCGATCTCGAAGCTGCGGGTCAGGCCTACATGGCATTCGCCTTACGGGAACCTCAGTGCTTTCGCTTGATGTTTACATTAAATCTTCCCAGCAATGATCCAGCTCAGCAAGAACTCAAGCTGGCAGGCGACAACGCCTATGCTTCACTCCTTAGCAATATCCGCACGGGTATCCGTTTAGGATCCATCGTCGACACTGATGCCGACGAGTTGGCACTTGCAGCGTAATCCATTGTGCACGGCATTTGCATGCTGGTCATTGATGGCTCGCTGTCAGACCGACCAACCGCGCAAGCACTACCGCAGGAACTATTGCATTCCTGCATGACTCAGTTTCGCAGGGGGTGGCAGGATCGATCGCAGCCTTGCCCGAAATCGCAGATCGCTTCCGAGATCTGAGTGCGCTTGCTCCAGGCGGACTCAAAAAACTTGCGGCTATGGCGGGATTCGAGGAACTTAAAGATTAAAGAGGACGCAAGTGCTGAAGATATAGTGCAACTCCTCGCTGATATGAATCGCAAACTGGTCGCCGATCTAGCAATAGCCCTCGACCTCGCCGGAGCAGCAGACGATCCACAAAGCGAAAATCTCATGATCGCACAGCCCTGAAAGGGCGAGACAACGGATCCCGTAAATCTTCCCCAAGAAACGATCAGTGTCACTCTGCACGCGGCGAATTGGGCTTTCATCGGCAGGCGAGATAGGGCAACCTTGTTAAAAAGGTTAGGATAGATTATGAAGCACGCATCAATTGCTACTCAAATCACACAAACACTTCTGGCGCTAATCGCCCTCGGAACGGCTCCGACTTTTGCAGCTGAACCCTCGCTGGAAACTGGCTCTGCCATAGAAAAAATCACGCCTCCGCTTGGGGTTCCCATGGCTGGATACTACCATGAGCGAGGAGCCACGGGGGTCCACGATGACCTCTATGCTCGCGCCATTGTTTTGCAATCGAACGGAACGAAAGCAGCGTTGGTCAGCCTGGATCTGATCAGCACTCGACGCTCATTCATTGAGAAAGCACGGCAACTCATCGAGAAGGAAACAGGCATTCCTTCTAGCCACATCATGATCAGCGCCACGCATACGCATACCGCTCCTGTTCTGGCTGACGCTAACAAACCGGACGACAGTGACGGAGCAAATGCGTCCCCTGCTGAGGCCTATTTGATGCGGCTCCCCGCCCAGATTGCTGCCTGCGTTCGGACTGCCAATGATCGGCTGAAGCCGGTTGAGGCGCTGGCCGCCACGGGCAGCGAGGACGCCATCACCTTCAATCGCCGTTTTCATATGCGTGATGGCAGCGTTGGTTGGAATCCCGGCAAGATGAATAAAAATATCGTGAAGCCTGCCGGGCCAATCGACTCCGGTCTGCCGATGGTATTATTTCGCGAGCTTGAATCACGCGCTGCGCAATCTGTCTACGTGAACTACTCCGTACATCTCGACAACGTTGGTGGCACCGACATCTCTGCCGACCTTCCTTACACCGTCACAGAAAACCTGCGATCAGCGTGGGGAAAGAATCTGGTCACGGTTTATACATCCGGTGCCTGCGGCGATCTCAACCATGTCGATGTGTCCTGGCCAGAACCACAGAAAGGGCACGGCAATGCAGCGCGTATGGGCACTATTCTTGCAGCAGAAGTTCTGCGTTCACAGCGCCGGCTTGCCTCTGTGCAAGGTCTACTCCAAGTTGGTAACGCTACAGTGTCCCTGGCGATCCCCACCTTCACCGAAGCTGCCATTAATCAGTCCAAGGAGATCGTCCGCACAGGAAACGATCGCAACCGTGCAAGCTTCATGCGTCTGGTGCACGCGCACAAAGTTCTAGATATTGCCGCCCGGGACGGAAAGCCTCTGGAAGTGGAAGTACAAGTGATCACACTGGGCAAGACACTCGCCTGGGTTGCACTGCCGGGTGAAGTATTCACCGAGCTGGGGTTGCAACTCAAGGCGGACTCACCATTTGCCCAGACGATGATCGCAGAACTGGCAAACGGCAGCATCGGATACGTGCCCAGCAGACGATCGTTCCGACAGGGAAACTACGAAGTTGTCAGTGCACGCTGCCTGCCTGGAGCAGGTGAGAAATTGGTGCGCACAGCCCTCGATCTGCTGCAGAAATGTGCTGCATCAGCGCAAGCCAATGACGCCAGGGATTAGGCCCGTCGCATCGCGACAAATTTGATTTGGAGCGATCAATCCGTTGAATAGGCAGCAGCTTCTCCGCGCAATCGATTATTTTCTGCCTGCAGGTTGACGAGATTGGCGAAGTGGCCGTCTTTTTTCGCTAGTAACTCTTCATGTGTCCCTTGCTCTAACACTTTTCCATTCTCGATCACGACCAGTCGATCGGCATTGCGCAGGGTGGCCAGGCGATGCGCGATAGCGATGGTGGTGCGGCCTTTCACCAGCGTTGAGATTGCTTCCTGAATAGCCTTTTCCGTCTCCGAATCGACGGCTGAAGTTGCTTCGTCGAGGATGAGGACTGGTGGGTCGTTCAGAATAGCACGGGCAATGGCGATGCGCTGTCGTTCACCACCTGAAAGCTCCACGCCACCTTCCCCGAGAACCGTGTCGTATCCTTCCTCTTTTTCGAGAATGAAGTCGTGCGCCTTCGCTGCCCGCGCCGCCCGCACAACATCTTCGAATGAGGCATCGGGTGCCCCGTAGGCAATATTGTCAGCGATGTTGGCACTGAACAGGAACGGATCCTGCATGACGATACCGATATGCTTGCGCCAGTCGCTCAATTTGATGTCTTTAAGGTCGTTACCATCGATTAAAATGCGGCCAGAGTCTGGATCGTAGAATCGGCAAATCAAATTGATGATCGTACTTTTGCCAGCACCACTTTTCCCCACCAGTCCGATCATTTGTCCAGCTTCGATGCTGAACGACACACCGCGAATGACTTCCTTGCCACGGCTATAGCTGAACCGCACATCTTCAAAAGCAACTGCCCCCTGCACCGTCGGCATGGCCACCGCGCCTGGGACGTCATAGGATTCCGACTTCTGATCCAGCACCTGAAGGATGCGCTCGGTCGAAGCGAATGCATGGGTCATCCAATTCACTACCGCAGTGAACCATTGTAGCGGCCCATAGAACATGGCCATGTAACCGATGAAGGCAATGAGATCGCCAAATGAAAAATTTGAATCGGGTGTAAGAATCGAATGCCCACCGAAGTACCACACTGCCACTGTGCCGAAGCCCATGAACAAGGCCATCACTTCGAAAAAACGGATGAATGTGCGATCGACACGGAACGACACTTTGAAAAGATTCTCATTTGTGGAACTAAACGATCGATGCCGCCGTCCTTCCTGGCCCAGTGCCTTAATCGCCTTCACTCCACGGATGCTCTCCCCCAGTGAACTGTGCAGCACACTGTTGCGATTGCCACGTTTGTGAAACAGTGGAATCAGCCGCTTCCAGAACCAGGTGCCGCCGCCGAGAAGAAACGGCACGGGCAGAAACACACAGAGAGCTAGAAACGGATGCAGCCACACTAGAATGGCGCCAATGCCAATGAATGACAGCACATTGACAAACAAAAACGGCACGCCATCGACGAGAAAATGTTGAAGCTCCGCGGTGTCGCCCATGACGCGGCCCACCAGTTCACCGCTTTCTCTCTTGTTGTGATAATCCATGCTCAGCCGCTGCATTTTGCGATGCAAATGCCCGCGCAGATCTGCTGTCAGACGACCACTGATCCAAACTTTAAGCGAGTTCGCCCACAGGCGGGTGAAGAGAATGACAACGAACGAAATCGCAATTAATAGGACATAGAAATCCAGCTCACGCCCAGCCTCTAAAAGGCCCGCTTGATTGGCTCCTGCATCGCGTAAGATTCCATCGACGATGTACTTGGTCAGAAGTGGCGTCGCCATCTGCGCCAGCACAGAAATGAAGATCAGGGTCATCAAGATGATAACTTTGCCTTTATAGGGCACCAGAAAGTGCGTCAATCTGCCTAAAATTTTCCATCGCGGAACATCCATCGGGCTGTGTCCACCACGCCGTGGCAAAGGAATACCACTGTCACTGACTGCGGCACCTTCCAGCTCTGGATAAATGAGTGGCCGCTGGTGGGAAAGGTCATCAATCATCCGCGCAGCTGCGGCAAATTCCGGCACCAGATTGCGACTGTAAGAAATCAATGCGACGGCTGATTTGTTCTTCATTCGGGCGACGAGCCGCCCCGCACTGAACAACTCATCGACCTCCACCTCATCAATATCCTGTAAAGCAAGAACTACCGGCGCACTCTCTTCTTCAAAAACCAGAACGTGGTCATTCGTAATGGCGAGCCAGGATACAGAAAAGTGTCCCGCCTGATTCAGGTCTGATTGCATGCAGACCAGGCAATCCACCGCAACTGGAAATTCACTTTGAAACTTCTCTGGCAATTCGGCACGGAACCGCTTGTCGACGTCACCGTCGTCGCCGTCGCCGTCGGAACTCGTCCGATCATTGTCAGTCATCTTGCCGATCATAACAGAAACGCATGCAACCACGTCCCACCCGGAGTTGCAACTTGATCTGCCCTGACTTCCAACGATTCCTGCAAAGACAGGATTAGCGCTTAAAGCGCAATGCGCTCGCCCGGTTTCGGCGTGATAATCGTCGACCCGGGCAATCGCGCCAACAGCGTTGTGTCGAACCAAGCCGTGGCCTCAGGATCACCATGCACCAGAAGCACCTTTGGCGGTGCCACTCGTTCAACAAAATCTGCTATGTCATCGCGTGGCGCGTGCCCGCTGAAATCAAATCGCTGCACGTCGCACTTGAGTTCGATCGGCGCATGCGCTGGATCCAGCGTAATGAGTTCCTCCTTCTCCGCAGAGAGAATGCGGGCTGCCGGAGTATCCGGCGCCGAATAACCAACGAACAGCACCGCATTGCGTGGATTGTCGAGAAAGTGAAATGCAAACTGATTCGACACCGTTCTCTCAGTCATCATCCCACTCGACAGCGCATAAATATTCCCCGGCGCATAGGAAAAATGGTTCGATCGCTTTTTGGATGAGACCACGACATCCGTGTCCTGCAGAATTTTCATGTCTGCATAGTGGCGCCGCGTACGCATGCGATGACGGTCAAAAATTTGCGTCACCTTTGTCGCCAGACCACCGATGTAGACTTCCGCCTCGGTCAGTCGTCCACTCGATTTCAGTTCATGTAAGATCAGCAACATTTCCTGCGTCTTGCCCAGTGCGAACACTGGCATCAACACGGAACCACCACGATCGATTGCCGCACTCATGGCGTCAGCAAGTTGCTGAATTTCCCGTTCTCTCGTGTATTCCACTGCTCGCGGAGCCGCTCCCCGCGTTGTCTCGACAATCATGATATCGATTCCCAGGTCATCAGGAAAATCTGCCGCGCAACTTACCGTCTGATCTTCAAAATGCACATCGCCCGTGTAAAAAATGCGCTTTCCTGCGGCCTCGATCAACACGCCCGTGCTTCCCGCAACATGGCCGGAATCAAAAAACTCTAAAGTTACCTGTGCATGCCCTGGAACTGTGAATGGTTCATTGATGCGTCGATAGTCCCAGCGCTTGCGCTGATTATCGACTTCGCGGTGGTGAAAGTGAGCGCTCTTCATGGCACCCTGAGCGACCTTGTGCCCCATCACATTCACACTATTGTGCAGCATGGCATCCGCCAGCGCCCCAGTGGTCGCCGTCATGAAGACAGGAGCCGTTTCCTGTTGCCGCATGATCACCGGCAGGCTGCCGAGATGATCCAGATGCGCATGCGTCAGCACGATCGCGTCAGCGTCTCCTGGAGGAAGGAATGACAAGTCCGGCAGCGATGCGTCGCCGTCGAGTCCCGGATGCATCCCCGCATCCAGCACAAGTGTAGCGCCTTCGATATCCAGTCGATAGCTGTTCGCTCCGATCTCGTGGGAACGTGTGAGGCTTTGAAAATACATAACTAACTGCAACGTCCGGACTGAAATAAGCACGGCTGAACTCCACCAGAGTATCCCTGACCATGCGCGTTCCTGACAAGACTTCCAACTACAAAATCGAAGTGTATCTGGCAGAGGGATTACTTGTGAGGTGGAAAAGCTCCGGCTACACTCCTCCTCATGCGACTTCTCTGGCTGTTCTTCGCCCTTGCCTGCATCGTCCTCGCAACATTTGCTATCTGGGGTGATGCATATGAGAGCCAGTTTACGATCGAGGGATCACTGAACTGGCTGCAGAAGTTTGGTGAGTGGGCGTGGATTGCGGCGATCGCGCTGCTGGCGGCAGATATTTTTCTGCCAATTCCGTCTACAGTGATTTTTACCGCCCTGGGAATTCTCTACGGCCCGCTTTGGGGCGGTCTCATTGGAACGGCCGGATTTGCCATTGGGGGCGGAATTGCCTACGGACTTTGTCGCAGTTTTGGCGAGCGGCCTGCGTTGTGGCTTCTCGGCGAAAAGGATTACAGACGTGGTCGGTCGATTTTCAGCAAGTCGGGCGGCTGGATCATTGTGCTTTCACGCTGGCTACCCGTTTTACCCGAAGTGATTTCCTGCATGGCAGGGCTCGCGAAAATGCCTGTGGGCAAATTTCTGACGGCTCTGTTGTGTGGCAGTGCGCCGATTGCGTTTGCATTTGCAGCGCTCGGCCACGCCGGGAAGGATCAGCCACTTTTGCCTCTCCTTGCCAGTGTGATCATTGCTCCCCTGCTCTGGCTTGGGGCTGCAAAGTGGCTGCGTGCACGCCATGATGACCAGTTGGACGGATTATAATTCGGTGGTGACTTTCTAATTGTGGCCCACGGATCAGCCTTCTATAGTCTGGCTATCATGTTCACACGAATCGCTAATCTATTCCGCGGCTTTCTAGGCCTGTTTGTTTCCGGACTTGAGAAACAGAACCCTGAAGCCTTGCTTGAGGTCGAGAAAGAAAACCTGAGGAAACAAATCGGGGAGTTTAACAAAGGACTGAGTGCACATGCCGGATTATCCGAGCGACTCATGACACAGGTCAAAAAGCTTGAAAAAGAAGAGAATGACCTGCGCGCCAAGACGGCAGCCAACTTGAAAGCTGGCAACAAAAGCCTGGCCGGCCAGTATGCCGTCCGACTGCAGACTACTCGGCGAGAACTGGCAGAGAACCGGGAACAACTCGAAGCGGCAGAGACAACGTACAAGGAATTACTGTCGGCCAGGGATGTCAGCGTGCGCGCTGCCCGCGAAAAAATTGAATCTTTGAAACGCGGCATCGGCGACATGAAAATGCAAAAAGCCATGTCTGAGCTGAACGAAATGGCGGCAGGCATGGTCAATGACATCGGTGGCTCAGGTGATACATTGAATCGCCTGCACGAAATGGTGGAGGAAGAACGCGAAAAAGCAGCAGGGAAATCACGTGTGGCTCGGGACAGCATGGACATGACTGAGATCAAAGCAAAAGAAAGCGAAATGGAGGCACTGGCTGACCTTGCCCTTGCTGATTTTGCGGCTGCTGAAGGCATTGCTCTCGAACCCGAAACAGGTGCATCAGGAGACCTCGGCGGCAGCGACGCGAGTGGCAACACGACAAAATCGATGGGCCCGGCACAAACAGATTAGAGGACGCAACAGGGCGCAATCGTATCCATCCTTCAATGTAGCAATTTGCCCTGATGCCTGAGTACCCGAACTGGTCACGCGAACTGATTGCGCTGTATGAAAGTGGCGCGACCAATCAATTTATCCTGCATGGCAATGTCAACGATCGCATGCTGGTGCCCGGCAAATCGGGCGATAGCCTGGGCAGTCTGGATGACTATCTCAACGAAGTCTTGCTGCCGAGTTTCGAAGTCGTCCTGACTTACGACTTGGGAAATGGCCTGCGGGTGGCGAAGGGCGGCACGACCTTTGCCAAGTGGCCCAGCTTCTCGGACAACAAGTCCCTTCCGCGCAATCCACGCGAGGCAGTCGATACAATGACTCACTACCTGCGCTACTGCGCCAATGTGAGACGCCTCAGCAATCAAATTGTCTCGGTTGCCTGTGTGATTCGTGCAGCGCACCTGGTGATCCCATCACTTCCGGGCAGCCTCAACTATGATTTGAATGCGATGGCACTATTGGTGCGCGAATGGGCAAGCGAAACTCTCCTGGCAGAACACCAACTGGCCACATTTCTGGTCACTGAGAATCTTAATGACCTGCACCCGCTGGTCGTTAATCATCCGCGCACCGCGCACGTGCGCATTCCCCTTCCACCTCAAGAATCGCTGCGCGACGTCTTTTCCCTCTTTAGCAAAAAATACGGAACCGCACTAGCCGAGTATCAAAGTGATCTCGACCGCCCAGCCGCTCAATTGGCCGGAGCAACTCTAACATCTATCGAAGGGCTCCTGAAACGCAAAGAACATGCCAGAGAACCGCTCCGCGATGCTGATCTGGCAGACCTAAAAAAGGACCTGGTTGAGAAAGATTGCAATGGACTTATCGAATTCATCGAACCGACACGAACGCTCGACGATGTCTATGGACAAGATGCTATCAAGAACTGGATACGGCAGGACATTGCTCTATGGAAAGCAAATGACATTGAAGCCATGCCAATGGGATACTTGCTGTGTGGCCCGGTAGGCACAGGCAAGACATACATGGTCGAATGCCTGGCAGGAGAAGCCGCGGTGCCAGTGGTGAAATTCAAAAACTTTCGCGACAAATGGGTCGGCAGCACCGAGGGCAATCTGGAGAAAATCTTTCGACTCTTGCAGGCGCTGGGGCGCTGCGTGGTTTTTATCGACGAAGCGGATCAAGCTCTGGGTCAACGCAACGCAGGCTCCAATGATTCAGGTGTCGGCGGTCGCGTTTACTCGATGATGGCCAAGGAAATGAGCGATACGCGCAACCGTGGAAAAATCCTCTGGATCCTTGCTTCCAGTCGCCCCGATATGATCGAAGTCGACCTTAAGCGTCCAGGACGGGTCGATGTGAAGATCCCGATTTTCCCGACGACATCGGCAGAAGAAGGGTTTCATTTGATTCGGGCTCTCTGCAAAAAGAACCGCGTCCCCCTTAAAAAGGAAGACTTCGATTCCGTCCGACTGCTCATCCCCAAGCTCATCACGCCGGGTGCAGCAGAATCACTTGCCATCAAAGTCTATCGCTTGATGAAAACGCAAAACCTGTCTCCAGTAGAAGCGCTGCACGACAGCCTGGAAGATTACCAGAGTCCGGTAGCGGATGAGATCATGCAATTTCAAATCGGCCTGGCCGTCAGTGAAGCCAGCGATCTCAGTTTTGTCCCTGAGCAATTTCGATCCATCCGGTAGCTGATTACAACTCCTGCAGGAGCATTCGCACATTGTTCAAAAGGAGACTCCAATTCCAAAGTGAAACGCCCCTTCCGGTTCGTCTTCCTTTCGATTCAAGTTCCAGCCGTAATCGAGTCGGAGTGGGCCAATCGGCAGATCATATCGAAGTCCCAGTCCGGCGGCATGATGCATTTCGTCCAGACTTAAGTCGTCGTGCTGACTGAGCAGGTTTCCGGCATCGGCAAATCCCGCGAGGCGCAATCCTTTCCACACAGGCATCGATGCTTCGGTATTGAAAATCGTGTAAAATTCGCCGCCAATGGGATTCCCCCGTCGATCCTGCGGGCCTAATTCGCGCTCGGGAAAACTGCGCACCGTGGAACTGCCGCCGCTGAAGTGTCGAAGATCAATGGGCAACTGCTCAGTATCACCGAACGGAATGATGATACCTGCGCGAGCACCGGCTTGCAGCCGAACCGGGCCGATCGTCTTGTAATAGGAAAGCCGCCCCGTGCTCCGTAGAAAGTCAACTTCACTGCCGATCACTGCCGAAGCAACATCAGCGGAAACGTTAAAAATGTAACCGGTTGTCGGAACTACCGGGTTATCGCGCCGATCATAGGAAAAGGTAGCACCCACAGAATGCTGCAAGTAGGAATCGTCCCCCAATTCTTCATCCACTACATAATGGTCCAGAATTTCCGTGTAAGACGCGCGACTGAACAATGACATCTTTGCATAATCACTGAGTTCGTAATGAAGCTCAAATTGTCCCCCAATTTGAAACTTGGTATACCCATCATTGTCCCATCCCTTAGCATACAAACCGCTTGTTAATGTCGTCCGTTCCCCCAGCGCCCAAGGTTCGAAGACGTTGATGTCCCCAGTGATTCCTCGCCCGGAAAACTCGATGCGTGAGTCAAATCTGCGCACAGCCCCGAACAGGTTATGATGCTGAAAAGTTCCTCCGACAATGTAGCCTTCCCACGATCCCACTCCGGCATAGACACCGACTTCTCTCGCCGGAGTTTCTTCGACGAGAATCGCGATATCCAGGACGTCAGAATCCGGCACCGGCGATCCCTGAAGTTCCACTTTCGAGAACGCGCCAGAGCGCAGCATCCGGCGCAGGATACGATTCGCGCGACCTTCGTCATAAGGCTGTCCCTTCAGCGGCTCAAAGCGACTGAGAAAAAAGCTTTCCACCACCTTTTCATTTCCGGAGACCGTCACATTGCCTAATTTACGGCGTTGCCCCGCATCGATCGACATGCGCAACTCAGCGAGAATTTCCTTGTCCGCATTCTCTGGCTGCAGAGTGGGTTCAAGAGATGCGATTTCGGCCTCAGAGTAGCCTGCGTTGCGGAATAATTCTAACACGCGCCCCTGCAGCACTGTCGCTGAACCGGGAGTATAAGGAGTTGCCTCGAACTCTCTGGCAAGCGAATCGAGAGCTCCCCGAAGCTCTGCCGTCGGGCTTTCAATTGTAACCGTTCCAACTCGATACAGCGGCCCTTCTGCAATCGTAAGCCGCACATCCACTTTCTCTTCTGCATCTAATTCCGTCAGCTCCACCGTGGCATCGTAGTAGCCTAGATTGGCATACAAAGCCCGGATCGCTGACACGCCTTTGTTCACATCGTCTTCGACAAATGGTAGTCGTGCGCTCTTCAACAGTCCCTTCAAACGCGCTTTCGTATCCTGCATCAACAACGCTTCAATCACATCCGTTCCGAGGACATTATTGCCAGTCACTTCCACTTCTCCCAGCTTCCTCTGCTGCGATTCGGTAACCAGCAATACCACTCGATTGCCCTCAATTTGCCAGTCTACGTTAGCCTCGTCAAAACCCATCCGCCGCATTCCGATCGCTAGAAAATAGGCCGCATCATCAGCTCGCGCCTGTGACACACCCTTTTCCGCAAGGTAGCGGAGTTGATGCTTGATAATTTCCTGAGCCTGATCGGCAGACAATTCATCCAACCCACGAAACTCCACACTTCCCGCCACTGATGGAGCGCTGTCCTCCTGCCCCAGGCCATGGATCATCAGCATTGCGATCATCGAGATCGTCAACCATCCAACCCTATAGAATCGCATTGCCATCATCGGAATCGAATTGCCCATTTTAGGACACCACGGTATTGACCTTCCGTGTCAACGTTACCCAGAACGAAAATTCGTTCACGCAATTTCAATTTTGCAGTCGCAGTTGGCTCACCCGTTCGCTCGTTTACACCGCCGATATCAAACGTCAAGTTGCGGGGAATCAGCATTTGCTCGGCAGTGGACAAGCCCATGTCTTGCCGCAGTTTTTCCAACAACAACTTGCCGCCTTTGGCGACCGCCTGGCCGGAACCTGATGTCTCGAGCTGTTCTCGCGTAGCGCCCGTGACGATCAATGAAATAATGTCTTCTTCTGCCAGTGGAGGATTTGACGTAAGAATGTATTCAGGATTCAACAGCGAACTATAGACATGCACGCGAATTTGATATTCCCCGACTTCCGCGTCTCCATCGACTGAAATCTTCGGATTGAATCCTGTCGCAGGTAGAAACGACAAAGTCGCTGCGTCGATATTCAATGTGCAGAACGGCAGTGTTGCCTTCGCGTTTTCGAGGCGCACTTCACCAGTCGGCCTCAAGCTTCGCCCTTTGCCAGCGATATGCATATCCGCTATCACTTCGCTGGTCGCCAGGTTACCGATCACTAGAAATGGATCACGCGTTGTGAAATGCACATCGAAATCCCAATTTGCCAGAGGTTCCGACTGGATTCCAACTTTCGGTGCCAGTCGCGCCGCACGCGGCCCACTGATGACTGGCATCTTGGGCCCATTCTCTGGCAAGGCGATTGGAAGCAGGTCGATCTCTTTTTGATAGCGACTATTTACCAGCTCGACATTCGCTTTTACCTGTGCAGCGCTCACCGGCCCAGTGAGAGTAATTGCGATATTGCTCCGCACGCTAAGGTCTTCGGTACGATAGAACAACGCTTCTTCCGCCGCCAATTTGAAATCAAGCACCGGATCAGAAGTATCTGAAAGATCGACGCTGCCCGATCCATTAAAGGCTCCCCCGGCTGCAGTTCCTTGGAAAGTCTGCAATTGGACGATGTGTTTATCGAACTGCACATGACATACCATATTCTTAACGTAAGGAAGCTCTGGCTGGTGAAATTTTAATTGAGGAATGGAAACGTGCGCAGCGCCCGTCACCAGAGGAGCCCCCACCTTCCCTGACACTACAACATCCGCAGAAATGCTCCCCTCACACAGGGAAATGGCAGGAACCATCTGCTCCAATTTCTTTAACGAGGTCTCCGGCAGACGCACGGTGAAGTCAATAATCTCTTCGTTGAGAGCGGAATCCTGATCGGGAGCCGTCCACTCCACAGGAAGGAGTGGCACTCTACCTGATATCACCAGTGGCTCTATCTCAGCCTGCACGACTCTGCCATCAATTGCCAATCGATGATTCATTGCACTCATACGTAACGTGGCGCTCGCAGGCTCAATCTCGCCTTTCTTTCCTGCGAGCCCAAGGTCTGAGAAATCAAAAACCGCTTCGATCACTGGGTCGGCCAGCACTCCGCCCACTTTAAGTGATCCTTCCACACTGCCAGTAACTCCTGCGGCTTCCTTGCCCGCGATGCGAAAAAGGTCAGAAAAACTCGTCCTCTTAATCGACAACGAAGCAGTTACATCACCTAATTGCTTGAGAAACTCATGGGCAGATTTTGCGACAGCAGGATCACATGGGATGGCCAGACTGCCGGCAATAAGACCATTCTCCGCGCTGGAAAATGACAACCGCGGAACAGTGAGTCGGCCAGCGCCCAGAGCAGCATCCAACGATAGTAGCAATTCGCCCGTCGTCACTCGACAGTCCGTCACCGCCGATCGCTCCGGCGAATGGGTAAACGCAGCTGAGATGGCGAGTGGATCTGCTGCGCCCATCACAAGATTAGAAACATCCGCTTCTCCTGTTAGTGAATAAACCGCATCCTTGGTGTTTCCAGTAGCTGATAAAGTCAAGTCTGCCTGCCCAGTCAGTGGCTTTGCATCTTCTGCAACCTCAGTAATGCGCGCCCTCAATCCTGCAAGACTCCCAGACTTAAGAGAAGCAGTTGCATTATAGTCGCCACTGCGTATCGCGTAACTCCCATCGAGCGATACGCGGTTATCCGCATCAAAATCAATCGTCCCCGCAACATCCACTTGATTTGCCATGGTTGAGTCACAGGTGACATCCAGTTTCATAATCTTCGCGGAAGCAACGACGAGCTCAGAACCTGAGACTGGCCCTGACAATCCCCTCAATTCACCATTATCCAGTGCCCAACTCAGATCCGCATCCACAGCTCCACCCAGGAGGATTTTGCCGCCCCTACCGGAGGTCGCGACAAGATCACCGAGATCCTGCGAATGCAAGGTCAACGTCCCACTGGCAGGAATAGTAATCCAGCGAATTTTCTTCGCTGAATTCAACCGGCTTAAATCGATGTCCGCTGTCATCTTCAGACGAGAGGCTTTTGCCTGGGCATTCAACTCTGGCATCTCAATCCTTCCGTCTTTAAATCGTAACACCGCTCCAAGGCTGTCTACTTTCATCTTACCGAACTCTAAACTTCTTGCCTGCATAGCAAGTGAGCCATTCCAAGTAGCCGGCGTCTTCGGATCACCAGAAAAATCTAAAGCAAGTTTGCTGATCACCGCTTTCGGCAATTTCACCTTCGGCAGCCCGAGGCGTTCCTCAAGCAATTTCAAATCCAACTCTCCCTGCTCTAACGATAGCCGCATCTCCCTTTCTTTCGATGGAATAAAATGGAAATTCAGACTGGCCTCCAGACACTGAAGTTCTGCATCGGCTTCCCAACCTTTCTCGGATGAACTACCGGACATTGTCAAGCGCTTCACCACCAGTCCCTCCTTATATCGAAAGTTCGAAAACTCGATAGCATTCCAAGTCTCGGCTATCGATATGTTCAGACCGTTGTCCTCTAATTCTATAGAAGGTGCGGAGACCCGGTCAAAGCCAACACTTCCGCTTCTCAGTTTTGGATTCCATTCCAGCTTCACTCCCTCAGTGACCACCTCCCCGCGCTCAAAGTGATAGCGAACATCTATATTCGCAGCATCGATGGCTGAATACTTAAGATAACTTAACTTATCACTGAAACTCTTAGGTAGTTTCTCCTTATCTTGAGCAGAAGCGTCCTTTGGCACCTTGCGTTCCTTGTCCAGCACCAGATCAACTCCGCGAAGCGTCACCAGATCAAGACCTCGCTTTCCCCGAGAAGTAATGAGCGACCATAACTGATAATCAATTCTTGCGCGATCACACAGTAGTGACTGTACCATACCTTCACCGCTGACATCTACGTCTTTTAGTTCCAGGTAAGAAAATAGACTACCCTGCGCTGCAAACTCCCCGGTTAGCCCAGCCTTGTCCAACCCGATCCCTACGCCGTAAGTCAATATTTTCTGATAGAAAAGGACAAACGCGACTGTGACGATACACAATCCGACGACGGCTACAACACCAAGTCGCAACAACCATTTCCCCCAGCGTCTCCTCCGAGACATCGGGTGGGCTGCAGCATCTACGGATTCATTTTTCAAGTGACGCATCGGTAACATGGAAACCACTTGAAAGCACGAAGGATTCCACTTCGGAAATGGTTCACGAAGAGCTGTCCACAGTCCCCATTTAGTTCACCAATGTTAACTATAATTCCATCCTAACTAAACCACTATTTTCTCAAAAATGGGAAAACGTTAGGTATTCTTCACCTTTTGACTTTTAAGAATTAATCGGGTATTCTACTTTCCCATTTTACGCCGAGCGAGGCACACCCTATCACTTTCAATTAAGCACAATGGCAAAGCTGACATTTAAGCTCAACGGAGGAAATGAAGAGATCGATTTTACCCTGTCGCAGGGGATCATCTCAGTAGGCCGCAACAGCCAGAACGATATCGCGATTGACGATTCGTCACTTTCTGGCGTCCACGCTGAGTTGCGCCGCGTTTCATCTGAAGGAAACTATGAACTCACCGTTCTAGACACTGACATTCCCACTACAGTGAACGGCAATGAAGTATCACAAGCACTGCTTAAAACGGGTGATGTTGTAGTATTTGGAGAACTGGAGGCAGTATTTCTCACTTCTAAAGCGGACGAGGGAGAAGGAGACGAATCAAGTTCCATCGCCCGCCGGGCCACCCTCCCGCCGCCCAGAAAGGGCGGTCAAAAGCCAAAATCACTCATGGAAGAAGATTCACCAGGCACGCCAGCTCCCTATGCAACAGCGGCAGAAGCAACAGCGGCAGAAGCACCAGCGGCATCCACTCCAGCAGCATCCCCAGAATCAATACCAGTGAAACCAGAAACGACGCCAGAACTCGCTCCAGCAGCCTCTCTCCTGCACGCGGCGGACAACAAAGCGAAAACGCCGGTGGCAGCGCCGGCTGAGGCACCAGCAGTGGTGGCTTCGTCTCGCCCATCAGTTCTCACCAAGCGCCCGTTCTTTGGACGCCCACTACGACGCGTCAACACACCAACTGCGATCGATTTACCAGAGCAACCATTACAGCAAAAACTTCCGGCCCACCTCGCAGAGACACGGAATAAGAAACCCGCAACTCCCGATGAGAATCATTCAGAGGACATTGCACGGGTGGCTTCCGATGCAAAACGCAAGGAACTGGCACAACTGGAACTCCAGCTGGAAAAGCGGAGAGAAGAACTGAAGGGCCTTGAGTCACGTCGGGACGAGGCAAAGATGCTGAATTCCGCCGTCGTGGAGAAAAAGGAGACACTTCAGAATCTCGGCTCCGAGGTCGCGAAGCTGGAGGCGCTGCGCAAGAAACATGGCGAAGCGATCGAACAACTGGAGAAGCTCATCGCGCAACGCGATCAAGTCGAGAAGCAGAATGCTGCACTGACTGAGCAGCAAGCGCAGTTGAAAAAATTGATAGCTGAACGGAAATCACAGTCCGAAGCAGTCAACAAGGGACTCAAGAGCCTCGACGACGAGCTTTCATCGAAGCGCAAGGAACTAGAAGATACGAGGAAACGCGCCTCCGAGCTCGAGTCCTCCGCATCCAAGGCGCAAGGCCTGGTTGGCGTGATTACTGACAAAGAGAAGATTGCGAAAGAGAAAGCGATTGTCGTTGAGAAACTTGCCCAGCAGGAACAGACATCAAAATCGTCATTACAGTCGCTGGCAGCGGAAATGGGCCAGCTCGCCAGGCAGAAAGATGCGCTGAATAATGAGCTGCAGCATCTTCAACTGAAGAAGACTGAAGAAGAAAAAACACAGGTTAATGCTGAGAAGCTGAATGAAACACAGAAGGCAATTGCCCTTGAGCTGGCGAAGAAGGAGGAGCTTCTCAAGAGTCGCAATACTCAACTTGAAGAGCTTGAAAAGACTCTCAAAAAGGTAGAGCTGCGCGCGATACAAATCGAGCAGAGCACCGCGAAAGTGGAAGATCTGGAATCGCGTTGGGCACAGGGGAAAGAGCGCCTGCAGCAGACGCGTGCTGAATTGGATGCAACCAAATCTGAGCTTGAAAGCGGAAAGTCCGAGATCGAGCAGCGCACCCAGGTGCTCCATAAGCTGTCGAGCGAGACCGCTCAAGTGAGCAAGGAGCTGAATGCCGTCAAACTGACCAAGGACTCACTGGCCGAGGAATCGAATAAGCTGGAGGCAAAGCTGGCAGACACTCGCTCGGAACTTGCCGTAGCCGCTGATAATAAGGCAGGGCTTCAGGCTCTGAATGAGGAACGCACTTCACAGGAACATGCCCTGCGTAAGCTACTGGAACAACGCGAATCCGTGGAGTCTAACCGCGCCAAGCTGGAAAAAACTCTCTCAAGCCTGCGCAGAGAATCTGATGAAGTCACGGCACAGCGCGACGCGCAGCAAGAGGAAGTCGCTGGACTCCAACAACAGTTCGCAACGCTCGAAGGAAACCTGAAGAGCACAGCAACGCGACTCGCAGATGCAACCAGCCTTCTCGAAAGCGTCGAAGCTGATGCTGGCACCAAGCGAAAAGCGTTGGATGACATTGTGCAGTCGCTCGATGAAAAGCGAAAAGAATTGATCAACGTCGAGACCAAGCTAGGCGAGGTATCCGACGCCGAGGAACGTCTGCGTTCGATTCAGCAGATCGCTGACGAAGCAGCAGAGAAATTGAATGCCAGCCAGAAAGCGGCAGCCGAGATTGAAGCAGCACGCTGTAATAAAGAGGCCGAGGTTTCTTTCCTGGAACAACGTCACAGTGAACTGAAGCACATCTTCGTTAAGCTTCAGACCGCCAATCAACATTACACAGATCGTAAAGAGCAACTCGACGCGATCTTAAAGAAGGTGACTCTGGCGAAACGTGGGCAGGAGGCGGAAGCTCGACTGCTGGACGCGGCCAAGCAAAAGCGCCTCACTCACGAAGCGGAACTAGAGCGGTTGATTTCTCTTCGAACTGAACGTGAGAATGAAATCAGTGAATCTACCGCAGAATCTGAAAAGATTCGCGCCAGGCTCAAGGACTTGCGCAAAGCTGTCGCTGAAGCCGACGAGAAGGCAGAATCCCGTGATCGCCTTGCTGAGGAAATCGCAGAGAAGGAAGCGAAGCTGAACAAAGTGGTGAATGAGCTTTCGGCAACTGAGTCGACGCTGGCATCGATCAAGACCGAATCAAAGGAGCTTCAGGCAGCAGTCGAAAAAGCGCACGCTGAGGTCGTTGATCTCGACGCCAATGTGCGCACGAAATCTTCTGAATTGAATGAACTGGTGGTCAAAGCGGCTAAGCAGAAAGAATTGCTGCGCAACTTTGCAGCCGAGACCGCTCGCTTTGAAGAACTTCAGAAGAAGAAAGAACTGCTCAGCGCCGATCTGCGAGAGAAAGAAACGGAGCGTGATACAGCAATTGCAGATCGGAAAAAGGAAGAACAGGAATTCAAGCGTTTGCAGCAAGAATTGGGCAAAGCGGAAACGGTGCTGGAAGAGCTGCATAGAAAGGCTAAGCACCAGCAGGAACTGACGGGTAACATCGAAGCATTGGAGCAGAAGGAACGCCGCCTCATTGACCTGTTGAAAGAACAGGACGAAAAACTTGAACACTGCCGCGCCGAGCGCATGGCAGTCGAGAATGAGACCAAAGAACTCGAAGAAAAACGCAACAATCTGGCTGGAATCCGAGAGAAAGTGGCCGAGGAAAAAGCGCAACTCGAAGCTGCCGCAGCTCAGGGACGCGAAGTCACTGAAGCATTGCAGAAAGTTGAAGCTTCCCTGGAGCGCAAGCAACAGGAATTGGATCAATTTGATGCAGAGCTGAACAAGCGCACAGAGCGTAAGAATAACGTCGAAAGAAATCTCAGGGAGGCACTGGCTGCCTATGCTGAGAAGGAGCCGCTTAAGCAGGCACTTGAACAGGAAGTCTCCAAACTCGAAGCTGACGTCCGCCGTTACCAGGACATCTCCGGCAAATTGGTCGAGACCGAAACGGCGTTGAAAGCGGCGGAATCCCAAATGGGCGACCTGACATCTCGAGTGACCAGCAAGCAGTCAGCCCTCACCAACACCCAGGAACAACTTCACGCAATCACAAGCGAGCACAAGTCGCTGGTAATAGATGTCGAAGGCCTCAACGAACGACGCGATAAAATTACTGCTGATATCACGCAGAACGAATCCAAGGCGGAGCAGCTCGAATCGAAAGTGAATACCCTGCAGGCAAATGCTGATCGCCTCGCGGCCGTAACCGAACAACTGAAAACCGCTACCGCACAGGCAGAGGATCAGGAAACTCGCTTAGCTGGCCTGAGGAAAACTGCTGACGAAGCGAAAGCTGATTACGACAAAAAGAAATCTGCCTACGACATGTTTGATCAGAAGCATTCCAGCTTGAAGAAGGCGCTAGAGAACCTTGAGTCGATGAAGTCGCGCAATGTGACTGAGGTAGAAAGCCTGACAGCACGAAGAGAAGAACTGGAATTCGAGTTGAAGAAATCCAGATCACTGCAGGAAGAGTGCCGGGCCGAGGTTGCCGCACAGGAAGCAAAACTTAAAAAAGCCGACGAAATGGCAGCGGATCGCATGCGTGAGCGTGAGGAACAACTGCAGCGCATGAACGACGAAATTCACGCCAACGACACCAAGATCAAAGAAAGAGAGGCTCGTCTATTTGAGTTAAAGGAAGGAATCGCAGCGGCAGACGAGGCACTCAACAAAGCCAAATCCGCAATTGAGCGTCAGACTGAAATGAACGCGGAGTTGCGTGAGCTGAAGAAAAAGCGTGATCACTCGGTTGATCTTCTGGAGGGCAAGCAACAGGAGTTACGTGAGCTGGAGGAGTCGCTGGTGCAGGCACGCGATCATGAGGAAAAGCTGAAGAAGAAAAAACGCGTACTGGAGCAAGTGCGTGGTGAACTTCGCCTGGCGACGAACGAGCGTGAAAAATATGCCGCTGAACTAGCGCAGCTCACATCCCTCAAAAAGGATCTGGCAGACTCGAAAGACGCGCTATCGAAGATAGAGCACGAGAAGTCCAGGGAATTGGAAGCACTGCAGAAGATCAAGGACACGCTCAAAGGAGTTCCTGAGAAAGTGCGTCGCGTTCAGAAGCTTGAAAAAGTAGAACGCTTGAAGAGCCAGAACGTGCAGGAACTTGAACTGCGCCATCGCAAGCTTCAAGAGATCAATGCAGGGCTCGAGGAACGCAATAGCTTGCTGAAGGAATCATCTGACTTGAACTGGGGAACAGTTCACGTCTTTGCCAAATCCGTCATCCGCCGCATTGATGACGTCGACAGCCTCATCGAACGAACAGCAGAATCCGGCCAGCCAGTTGATGAATTGGTGACTTTGAAAGATTCGCTGGTAACGATCCTCAACGAGCACGCGATTGAGTCCTACAGTTTTGATGGCGGCACGGTGATTGATTTACCGATTCGCAAGAAGATCAAAGTCGTGCAGGCACAGAAGAACGGGAGCTCCGGGCAACCAAGCATTGTCGCAACCATTCGCCCTGGATACGTCTGCTCAAACGGTCGTCTGGGCATTCAAACACTTCTGCGCAAAGCGGAAGTGCAGGCCATCGAATAGGAGTGATTTGCTCACTGGTCGAGGGCTCGCCCCAGTATACCGATGAATTCTTTAGAGAGCGGACAGCAATGTCCGCTCTTTTTTTAACTATTCGTAGCGCAGGAAACTCAGGCAGTTGCCTGACTATCCAGGAACGCGCCAGTCTTCCTGAATTTCTGGTAGCGTTGCTCAAGTAGTTCCTCCTGCGACATTGCGCCCAGCTTCTTGAGTTCCGCTAACACTGCATCCTTCAGATTAGATGCTGATGCGATGACATCTGAATGCGCACCACCTTCTGGCTCAGGAATCACATGATCGACTACACCCAATCCCTTAAGATCCTTTGCCGTGAGTTTCATTGCGTCAGCGGCTTCAGGAGCGTGCTTCCGGTGCTTCCACAGAATCGCGGCGCAGCCTTCAGGACTGATGACAGAATAGTAGGCATTTTCCATCATCATGACCGAGTTGGCTACGCCAATACCAAGCGCTCCGCCTGATCCACCTTCGCCGATCACAACAGCAACGATCGGCACCTTAATGAGCATCATTTCGCGCAAGTTGTAGGCAATCGCTTCGGCAATATTGCGCTGCTCTGAGCCAATTCCCGGAAAAGCTCCCGGTGTGTCAATGAGGGCAACGATCGGCCGGCTGAATCTCTCGGCCATTCGCATGAGACGCAGGGCCTTGCGGTAACCTTCTGGATGTGCGCTGCCAAAATTTCTCAACAGGTTTTCCTTAGTGTCGCGTCCTTTCTGATGGCCGATCACGACACACTTGAAATCTCCAATTTTCGCAAAGCCACCTGGCATTGATCGATCATCCCCAATATGGCGGTCCCCATGCAGTTCGACAAATCCCTCAAATGCGTTCTCGATGTAGTCGAGCATGTAGGGGCGGGCAGTATTCCGGGCGAGTTGCACACGTTCCCAGGCAGATGGTTCAGCAGTGGGAGTGGCGGTGGAATCAGTTTGAGAAGTAGTGAGCATGACGGGGTTCAGTGGACAATGCTGACCGGAGTATTAACGCGAGTCAATACCGCCAGCTCATCAATATCTCCAGGATGCAAATAGATTCCAAAAGCAATCATGGCATCAAGTCGCTCGGCCCCTTCCCCTTCAGGCTTGGAACAAATCACGACTCCCGGTTGGGATCCCCTGGTAGGTGTCTGCAACCACAGATCCGCCTGCGCAGCTCGAGGATCGGTCAACCTGACCGGCTTGCCTTCGATCCACGCAATTTTGTCAGCAATTTTCGTTTTTCCGGGAAAACTGCCACGCTGCGATCGCTTGAACTCAGCGATTGCGTAACTTTTTAGAAACCTCCCTTTCTCCCAAAGCACCAACCGTTGATTTTTCAAATCTACGGTCATCTCAAAATCAAACGGATAGAGCACCAGCCGATCTCCGGGATGAATGACATTCGAAAACAATCCGTTCACATGCTGCACATAGCTGATCGTCGTGTCATTTTTTCGCGCAATGGAAGCCAGCGCATCTCCCGACTTCACCGTGTATTCCAATTTCCCGGGCAGTGGCGATTTTGAAAATAAGCGATCCAGATTAATTTCGCCAAGGGCACGACGGGATTCCTCCACAAATGCTGATTTAGGATAGACCTCAATTACCTGCTCAAGATTTTCTCGCGCAGCGTCAGTGTCGCCGGTTTTGAGATATGCCATTGCCTCTTCGTGCACACTTTTCCCAAGGTCAGGCGCTGGACGCTCAGTGTCCAGCAACTGCTGCGCTTCCCGATCACGATCGTACGCTGGCCGAAAAACCTTCTCATACATGTAGAAGGCACCGAAGACAGTGGCAGCAAGAACAACGAGGGCGGCGACAGCCAGGAGTATTTTAAACTGGGCAACCATACAGTATCCTCGGTTGTCAGAGTGTTAGAGCAAGCCCTTCCTCTTGAAGTCGAAAATATTGATCCCCTGGGATTTCTGAATCATCTCCAGTGTAAAGCGCAACAGACAAATTTCCCAAGTGTCCTCAACGCCCACGATCACAGCACTGCTGGGATTGCCAGAATCGACTTCTTCTTTGATCACGCGCTCCTGGACGATCGAGAGGCTATCGTGCACGATGCTCTCTTTTACATCGCTCTTCCGAAAACTGAAGCCGTATTTAAGAAACGAGAGGTCGTTCGCATTTCGCCGAATCCACTCCTCAAATGCCTGGGCTTGCTCGCCGAAGCCTTCGAACATCATTTCGGAATACGGGTCTGGCTTGACGATCAACGGACGCTCCGCACAAATGCGCCCGGAGCGCACTTTGACCTCATTGACGCTGTCCATCAATTCGCTGATCAGGATGAACTCGAAATTGGTAGTTCCGAACGTATCGATGCGTCGGGCGGGCTCATGCACCACCCCGGTCATCTGCATTGCGTATTGAATATCGTCGTCGGAATACATCTCTGATATTTAAATCTCGAAACTAGGCCGTATCCTCGCGACTTCCAGTGAATATTAGTAAATTGGCCGCGCGAGCTTGCATCCAAGCCTGTTTCGCGGCATCTCGGACAGGCGTATGGCATTTCTCAGCTCCATTGGACAAATATTCGTAACCATTTGCCTCCCTCTGTTTGTGCTGATGGGGGCCGGATGGGGGCTCGATCGCAAATTCACGCTCGATCTGGGTACGCTGGTGAAACTGAACATTTATGTGCTGGTGCCCTGCTTCATATTTGTCCGCGTGTATTCCTCAGAAGTCGTCATTGGCACTGCCGCACCCGTCTTTCTATTCACCCTTACAATGCTCGCGTGCCTGCTGGCCTTGAGCGTGTTAGCGTCCATCGGCCGGTGCTCAGGGGAACGCAAGACGTTGATGCTGGCCATGTTTTACAACTGCGGAAACTATGGAATCCCACTCACTGCACTGGCATTCGGCCCTGAGGCCGCCGAAATTCAGGTCTTTGCTCTCCTGGCAATGAACATTTCGACATTCTCGATCGGAATGCTGATCGCGGCCAGCCAGGGCAATGCCAAGGCAGAGGCAAATGGCAAAGCAACACGTGCGTCATGGTTACTCATCTTTCGCCAGCCATCGATCTATGCAATCACCCTAGCCTTCGTATTGAAACCGCTCGATGTCGATATCACGACACTGACTTGGTTATGGACGCCGCTCACCTACACGGCAGACGCACTGATCGGATTTGCCCTCATCACTCTCGGGGTCCAGCTTTCAAAAACGCGCCCGACCGGGATTCGCGGACCAGTTTCGCGCGTCCTCTTCCTAAAGCTGGCCATTGCCCCGCTCATTGCCTGGCCGCTCACCAGCTTGTTTGGATTCGATGCCGAGACCTCACGAATTCTGATCGCGGGAGCTGCCGCACCTACGGCAATCAATACCGCACTGCTGGCTCACGAGTTCAATGGCGACAGCCAACTCGCAGCCAGTGCCGTCTTTTACTCGACTCTCGCCAGCGTCATTACCGTGTCGATCGTTCTGGCGCTGCTCGGCGTAGGGTGAGGGTCGAGCCCCAGAGTAAAGGGCGCACAGAAAGAACTCCTGCACGCCCTTTGAAAAGGAACAAAACTATGCACTTGCAAATCAAAGCGAGTGCACCAGCTAATCTGAAAATTATTCAGACTTTTCTTCCACATACGTCACCACGTCGCCCACGGATTGGAGCTTCTCTGCTTCCTCATCAGGAACTTCGATGGAGAATTCTTCCTCAAATGCCATGACCAGTTCGACCGTATCGAGCGAGTCCGCTCCGAGGTCTTCAATAAACTTGGCTTCAAGTGTGACTTGCTCTGGAGTGACCCCCAGTTGCTCACAGATGATTTCTCTAACTTTATCTTCAATGCTTTTGTCGGACATGGCGGTAATGTGTGAAAATTCTCGGATTCCTTAGCCATCGTGGCCTGCGAATGCAACCTATTTAATTCTCGGGCGTTTAACTTTTCGGGGATTCGGGTGGCGTTTCTAGAGACTCGTCGCCATCCACGTCTACTGATTCAGCGTCAACAATATCAGAATCATTTGAGGCACCATTCGCTTCTTCTTCTTCGTCCTCATCAGGGATCCTGTCGATCAATTCTCCCTCAAAGTTTTTCAGCAATCGGTGCAAAACCTTGTCTGCTCCCAGGAACTTCAGGTCGTCAATTGTAGCCTTCCTGGAGCGCCCTTCTCCTCCCTCACGATACATCGCGTAAGCAAGCCCTTTGTGATCCCACTTGCGCCGATCTATTCGAAAAACATCAGCGAAAGCCACTCGCCCACCAGACGGTGTATAAAAGGAGTCGGCGTCAGCCTTGAGCACTTTACCTCTATTCAGTAGGAAAATGAGAACCGCGATCAGCGATGCCACGAACATCCCTATCGTAAAGTGCCACTGCGTTTCAATTTTTGAATCGGTGTATTCCTCTGGCTCCAGCTCCCAGCCTTCTTCCTTGGCCAACTTATTCCAGCCATCCATTCCGTCGCTATCACTTTGCGATCCCTTCAAGCTCACATTGAGCACTCTGGAAAGTGCCCCCAGCACATCCTGCTTGTCATCGGACTCAAGATCTGATCCAGCCGTAGATTTCTCCTTCAGGACGTCGGCCAATTTTTTTATTGTCGTCTTCTTTGCCGATGTCGGCGGCCCCTCAGAGTTGACTTTCTGCTCACCATCACCATCGAACACCCGATAGTGCTCGCCCCTTTCGGATTTGCCTATAATGGCTAAAAGCTTTCCTGAATCCGGCAACGCATCCGTGCTGGACATAGGATCCACGATCTGAAGATCGTAGCCCGTCATCTCGGTGTAGCGATCCCATATCTCCTTCTTCCCGGGATATCCAATGGTGGCGTCATACAAAAACCAACAGCCCATCGCGAACAGCATCAGAAACATCAGTCCCATGCGTTTGTAATACCACTTGGCAACGGGACACTCAATCGGAGCCCCGTCATCGACGGGTGCTGCTTTCGATTCGCTATTTGAGGATTCTTCCATAGTTTTTCGCCTTTTGAGAGAATCCACGTCCCTCGCGCACTGTCAATAAGAACTGACAATTCACGACGAAACACGACCTTGACAGCTCCCAGTGCCTGCATAACTCTTTCACCTCGATCACATGGGGGTATAGCTCAGTTGGTAGAGCACATGCATGGCATGCATGGGGTCAGCGGTTCGATTCCGCTTACCTCCACCATCTTAAAAATCAACGAGTTACAAAGAATAAAAGAGACACTGCCAACGTCACTGCCAACATGTCCGCCGTTGTCCTTGGTGGTTTATCCTTACATTCACACAAGAGAGCCTCCGCCAGTTTCCCAGCGGAGGCTTCAATGTCAGTCAGGCTCAGAAAAGGTGACTTTGGGTATTTTTAGCAGATCTGCCGAAATTACCGGAAGATTGACAATGAAACCGGACAGTGGTGAGATCCGGCCTGAAAACTACATGAAACACATGAAATTATTGCTCTTTCCTGCTCTCTTGGGGCTCCTCGCTCTTCCCGCATCCGCCGCCACGGTCACCTTCGGCACCGGAGGCAACCAGTTCACGATGGACTTCGTGGATGTGGGGAATACTACGAACGTGGATGACACGAGCCCGGCTGGTTACGGAGAAGT
>JBNMNB010000034.1:0-42086 GCA_051270635.1 Verrucomicrobiales bacterium
TCATCTCCTGCGTCGTGACGCCCCCAGACGAAGGTGCAATCCGGGCTGTCGCCACCGGTGTCGTCGATGCGCGCTCGCAGGGTGGCAGACTCAGCGGTGATTGCGGTCGCGCCGTCGAGCGAGATTGTTGCAGGGATCGGCAGATCGGAGGTCGCGGTGAGCTGTGGGAGGATGAGCAAATCCGAGCTGCCGCTGGAGTTGTTCATGCCGTGGATGGCAAGGGTGTTGGTTAGACGCAGCACGCCCACGTGGTCGCTGATGTCGAAGCGCACGAACTCCTCGGCCTCGTCATCCGGGTGGCCGTCACTGGCGCGCGAATCCCACTCAACCCCCTCCATCCCCAGCTCCGCCCGCCCCATGAACCCACCTCTGGTTTTCAAAGTTCCTACCAATAAAAAATGCTCTTCACATAGTGAACGCCGGTGACAATGCATCCCCCCCCTATAGCCGGTCAATTTGATGAATATAGAGAGGAGATAAACATTCAACCCTTTGCTTTTAATTTCGAGGAAGAGTTGATCATTGAATTCATCTCACATTCAGTAGGTTCGGCAGCTTCTCGGCACCCCAGCCAGAAAGCTAACTTTATTGGTGATCTTCGGAGCACTATATATTTCACCGGGTTCAAGTTTTACGACGATCTTGGCAATCAGCTCCCTGATGGTGCCTATTCCGCTCTTGGCAGCCGCCTCACTGACTGGACCCTCTCGAATGTTCCTGTAGGGATCAAAGTGATAGAATCAGGACGCGATCAAGACAATTTCACCATCCGTTTCACTGGCCCTGCAGGAGAAGTCGGCTGGCTGGTAAAAGCTTCGACCGATCTCGTGGCGTTCTCCCTTGATCTCACCCCGGTCAGCGCCATCACCGAAACGATCCCCGGAACCTACGAAGCCGTCATCGATGTCAGCGGGCAAGGCGATAACCTCTTCGTCCGGGTGGAGCGCGAAGAAGAAGCGGAGGTGCCAGAGGCCGACCTGCTGCTCAAGCCTGAGTAGTCCCGCCGAGAGGCGAAGGCGCTTTACCAAGCTACAGTTGCACTGCCAGCGAGACGACGGGGTGGCTCCCCGCCCTGCTGCATCAAGTTCTGCCGTGGATGCACCTGCTTTTGGCGGAACTGGTGGCGAACCCGGAGCGCAGGGAATGCCCTGAGAACTGCTCTGGATCGTCGGAGGCGTGAATCGCAGAAAATTTTCAGAAAAAAATTGGCCCGGCGACTTTGGGAAAGCCAGAGGGGTTTCAACCGCCGAGCGCTGGCAGGAAAAGGAGTCTCTACCGGAGTCCCGAAAAATCTGGAGCCACATTCAGACTGGTCACTGCAAGGATGCCGTTTTTGGGTCCATGCAACGCCCTGTGAGAGCGTTTCTCTGTTCGGTAGTCAGGACAGCAGAACACCCTCAAACGAACTCTATGGAGATGGGGGAAAGTGGAAACCTTCCTCTGGTTTAGAGGCTGGTGGAGTCCCGAAAAATGGCTCAGATTTCTACGACACCACCCTATGATATGAGATCAGGCGATCTCGCTTTTCGGCCCCCGGGGGTGGGTCGGCTGGGGACCCGAGGGGGTGCGCTTCGTGCTCCGCAAAAACACTGGCAACTTTGGGCATCCATGGTATCAAAAAACACGGTTGGACGTCAGTGGAAGCTGTTAGACTAACTCTGACTCTGACTTTCCAGTTTTACGAGCGGTGAGATTCCGCTAGTCGCTTATTATCAATAGTCCCCGTAGTTCAACGGATAGAACGAGGCTCTCCTAAAGCTTAGATGTAGGTTCGATTCCTGCCGGGGACGCTATTCGTGTAAGTTGTTGAATATTAGGTATTCGATTGTGATTCCCTATTGGGAAAGTGGTGGGTTGCAAGCATTACTGCAAGCAAATCTGTAAAGTCAGTAGTGGCAGTAGAGGCTCTTAGAGGCCGACGTTTCAGTGTAAGGATATTGAAATCTTGTTGGATTCTTGAGCGGTACCAGGAGGCGCGATATTCTCGCTCCTCGCTCGCCGAGTGACAGGATCAGGTCGGAGAGAGACCCGTCTTAGACGGCCAAAAGGGGGGCGCTGCGTGGATTTTAACTGACGGGTTCCTCAATGAAATTCACAAGAGTCTCTAGAGTTCCAATCCTCGAATTTTTTTGCGTATGCATACCACCGGGCGTCCCCTCGCTTTTGAGGCCAAATCGCTATCTTTGAGGCGATTTGCTACCGCTTTTGCCTGGTCTTTTTGATCCTGCCGAAGGAAATCTTGCAGTATCCGCACAATCGGCAAATCGAATGAATAGCTGGCGATCCACGATAGCAAGCCAACAAAAGGGGCGCTCCTAGCCGCAACTTCTCAAGGTATTCATTTCGAGTGGATTTGCTCATGGACTTGGGCATCCACGACGGTGTCCTGATTTATGAGGCAATGGGCCTCAATTCCTCTCTCTCAAAAACTCCCACGGTGTCCTTTTTTATGATGCAACACGTCGCGTCAAGACGGACAGCGTTCAGGCTTGACCACTTTCTGAGATTCGGTCAAAATCGAATCCAAACAGGATGAGTTCCAATCGACGAAGCAAGCTTTCGTGATGGACGATCCTAACTGTTCGATCAAAAATGAAGACGCTACTGCAATCCATCATCGTGGCTGCGGGCTCAGTCGGAGTTCTGTGTGCCGCCGAGACTGAATTGCAAAAGGTATTTCCAACCGAGAAACTGGAGATCGCCCACAAAGAGGGAGCCGTCGAGTGGTATCTTTTCGAGACGGATCGGGAATTTGCGTTCGTGAGAGAGAAGCTCGTGGAGTTCCTCGGCAAGGGATGGGAAGTAGTCGGTCATGACCAAGAGAAGGAAGCGAACTTGAAGGCTCTCGCAGAGGATCAAGGATGGGGGAAGATGCGCGACATGGTCGTGCTCAAGAATAACGCTCGACCGAACATTACAGTCTCGCTCCCACTATACGGAGCGACCGGAATACGAGGCTTCCTACGCCAGCATCCTGCGATCCGACAAAGACAAGGATGGATCACGCAAGATCACTGCCAGTCAATTGACTGGAGGTGCTGCCGTGTCCGGCAATGCTTGGGCGCAGCGGGAACTGGGCTTCGCCTATTTCACAGGTCGAGGAGTCAACTTCCTCTGATCGTAAAGGGTGCAACCACGTAAAGGTACCTGATGTATCACAGCGATTTTCGCAAGTGGCTTATGGAAAAGGAGAACGGCTGATTTTCCGTTCCCAAAATGATGCCTTTGAGATCGCGAGATTTTTGGGAGGTTGTCGTTTCGGCTTCCTGGGAAGTTCTTCCGTCTGAAGGGTCATTGCCTTCTGGGTGTGGCAAAGCCGCTCCTCCGTCGATTTCAGGGAGGCTTTTTGAGTGCATCACGGTGAAATCCAACCCGAGGAGTGTGTGCCCGACAACCATAGAGGTCTGTGATACATTGAGTACCTTTACGTTGTTCTACCCATTAATTGAAAGAAGATGTGGTAGAATAGAAGCATGAACAACGAAATGCTCATTGAGGAACTCCGTAAGCTGACCCCTGCGCAAAGGCAGGTGGCCAAGGAATTTCTTTTGGCCGATACGCAGGAAGAGGCTTCCCAAGATCGCCGGAGCCTTCGTGAGGTTCTCTCTCAATCTCCCTTCGCTAAGATGGATTTTGAGCCCCCGCAGGGTGTGCGTTCTCCTATCCGTCCTGTTGAACTATGAGCGGGTTTCTGCTTGATACCAACGTTCTTTCCGAGCTTAGAAAACCTCACTGCAAATGTGGCAGTAGAGAGTTGGGCAGACGCTCAGGCTTCCGAAGATCTTTTCACGAGCGTAGTTGTTTTTGCCGAGATCCGTTTCGGGATCGACAAGATTTTAGATGCGACTTTTCGGAGAGATCTTGAAGAATGGTTACAGCAGGACTTGCGGTCTTGGTATGCTAACCGCCTTTTGCCCATCGATGAAGATGTGTTGCTCCGATGGCGTGAAATGCTTGATGTCGGGGCGCAAGGCTAGCCATACCTTCAGTCAGCCGGATTTGTTCATCGCAGCTCAGGCCGATCTTCACGGCCTAACGGTTGTCACTAGAAACGTCGATGATTTCACTGTAGCGGGTGTTCATGTTCTCAACCCTTGGAAATACAAGGCGCAGACGAACTAGCCGGGTCTTTCAAAAGCCGTCAGCGCCTTCGGCGGGTTTGAGGGGATCATTCTTTTCTGCTCGAGCAGAGTGATAACGAGCCTTGTGGAAAATGAACTTGCTTGACGAACCCCTCCCAACGAACAGTGGATCAATCTAAGCAATTGAGCACGAACCCGCGCAGCGGGTCGGCTAATATGAACTGTTCTACTTCTTGTTGATACTGACCCCGGCAGCAACATTGCAGAAGCAGCTGGAATAGTTCGACCGTCAGAGCAATTCGCTGAAATCGTCGCGCGCGGTTGGCCAAAAACAGCTTTAGGCACCCCGCCTCACGCACCAAACCCTGAGAGTGAGGAGGCAATCATCATTCCCAATGTGAATGTCGAAATGTCGGGTTTTGAGGGAGATGGCTTCGACGGCCCCGTAAGAGCAAGTTTCCATTATGGTGAGCCGTGGATTTATAGTTCAGACCCAGCAGAAGAGGCAAAGAGACCTCCTTCACTCGAACCGAGGGGGCAGATGTCAGGCTGGCTTGAATCCGAAACGCGGTTTGTGCCGAGGTTGGCGAAGTGATAAGAGGCAGTATGGAAATTCTCTCCCTTTCGGGTGCCGCCCAGATTCGTCCAAAAATGTACGCTAGAAGTGCCATACGACTCCAGCCACCACACCTCCATCAAACTCTCTCGGAGAGGTGAGAGGAAACTCATAGCCGACCCGCAGATCCATCTGTGGGCTCACCCCATAACTGAGTCCGACCAACCCTTCCGCATGGACAGCGCCCTCTTCTTCCCCCTTGAGAGGGACGGAACCTGTGACCTCAAGGTGCAGATGAAATAACCCCGCCGCTGTTGGATGACCATGGGTGTCAGACGGTTTGTCCTCACTTCCTAGGCTTTTCACCAACCCAACTCCAAACAAGAGTTCTGTTTCGTCCTCGTCGAAGATGTGTTCGACCCCAAGCTGCGCGTTGAGAGTCCACCAGTCACCAAGGTCGAACCAGGACGCAAAGCCAGGAGCGATCGTGGTCTCACCACCAAATCCATTCGTTCCAGTAGGGGCGACGATCTCGATCTGAGAAGTCAGTGTGAAGCGTTCTTTCTCCAACAAAATGGCGCGAGGAACGATTGCCAGATCCCCGAAACCGTCCTTGGTTTCTTCACCATCCTCATCCTCAAAAATATAGGGCACCTCGAAAATAACGCCGAGGCGACGAGTGAAGGCCCACTCAAGTTCCAGCTCGATCTCGTTCTCCGTAAACCCGTCGCCGCTACGGTGGCGATAGTCGAGGAAGAGATCCCTGCCAGTGAAAGCGGGTTCGATGCCAAAGGAATGAACTATAGGAGTCCCTCTGCTGCTGAAATGTATGTGTTCGAAAGGATCGAGCAATCCGCTGGTTTCTGCCAGTGGTGCATGGTTGTGGTCCGCGTGAGAATCTTCAGCCGACACCCTTCCGATGAGGAGCGTGCAAACCATCGATAGCGTTGTAAGGAATTGCTTCATACAGAAACGCTGTAGGGGACGCTGTCGACGTTGGCAAACAGATAATGCAACTAATTTGCATTAACGGAAGCGGACAAAATAAGGGTATCTTGCACATTCGTGCGAAATGGACCAATAAGGAGCGTCGCGAACTCTTTACGAAACACGTATTTTGTAAAAAGCAGACGAAGTGCTCCTCCTGAGAATCAGCTGCTTAAGGGCAGTCACAAGCCCAAAACCAAACGGCGAAATGTAAAAAGACGCGCCCCAACAGCCATGAACGCGCTTCACATCGCCAAATTCTTCCGGATCTTGGATTCCGACGAACGCGACGAACTCTTTCCAGTCGTTCACGTAGGCTCGGTAGGTGTTGGGGCTTTTCCGTTTGAGAAAGAGGAACCACTCAGCTGCCGCTGGGATCTTGGAAGCGTTGCAAACTCTTCGCGGGTCAGAATGCGCGAGTCCTTGGTGGCGAGTGCCGTGGTGATTGCGATTTCGGAAGTCATACTGTAGTTCCGGGGTTTGAAGCAACGGACGAGGAGGGCGTTGAGGGGCAGGGAAATCCTGATACCCTTTCAATTTTTGGAGATCATGTGGGATCCTACAAATCGACGAATCTCCGGCCAAACCTAAATATTGGAAAAAATCGCGCATCCACAGGGCCACTCACTGCCTTGAGTTTTCCTTTCATCAAATTCTAATCCCCTCCCCCCGTCGCTGGCAAAAGCAGAGCGAAGAGTCAGCAGGGGAGGGAGGGGAAGTAATACGCTCGGAGATACGGCGACTGCACAATGAATGCCGCTTCCATGGTAATGATGTGGTTTGCGCCATAACTCGATTATCAGAATTGTGTCAATGTTAGTTTTTATACTAACATTGCGCTTGACTTTTTTAGAAGATTCGTTAAAGGTATACAAACACAGGTGAACCGACGTTCATGTGTGTTTGATCTGAACGAATCGAGCCCGGCAAGGTGCTTCAACACCCGCCAGGCTCTAACCAAAATCACTTAAGCAAGTAGTGATTATGACTGATGTCATCAAAGATGACGCTGGCGAGGTAGGCTCCTTTTGCTTTGATGGTTTCTGCTTCCTGGTTGAAGAAGCTGAAAGTGGCTGTTGCATTCTTCAGGTTTTAGGAGAACTGAGGAGGGACGCCTCAGCCACTTTCTTGAGAATCTCAATGTTCCGGTAAGCGACATCCATGTCCTGACTGCCGTGCAGTTGCAGGCCGAGGTGACCTTTGCGGCGTCCTTTTTGGTCGTCCAACAGCTCTGCCGTTTTGTTGCCGTTGACACGGACGACGACGCGGGTGCCGTGGGCGCTGATGGTCATTTCGTTCCACTCGCCGGGGCGGTAGACTTTCTGGTTTTCTTTTTCTCCGTAGGTGGGTTTGGAGACCCAGCCGCGTCCGCCTGTCTCGTAGAGGCCACCCGTTTCTGTGCTGGTATCCACTTCGGCCTGGAAGCCATTCACGCTGACACCGCCGTTGACGGGTTCCGTGCGGAAGTAGAATCCACTGTCGCCATGGGTGACGTTGAATTGAAACCGAATGGCGAAGTCGTCATAGGTGGCATCGCTCAGCAGGATACCGTGTCTCTTCTCATCCTTCGTGGAGGTGCCGCGAATCATTCCATCGATTACTTCCCATTTGCCGCCAGGCAGTGGCTTCCATCCGTCGAGCGTTTTGCCATCGAAAATAGGTTGCCATGCATGTTTGCCGAGGTCGGCGATGCGAATGTTGCGCCACTTTACCTGCTTGCCGATCTTTGATTCGTCACGACCGATGCCATGCACCTGAAGTCCAATGAACCCCGACTGAGTCATCGCGTCGATCAAGTCAGCTGCAGGGACATCGTTTAGCCAGGTCTGAAGATGGTCGCCGATGGCTTTGACGCGAATTTTATTCCACTCGCCGGGTTTGAATGCGGCGCGTGCGGCGTCGTTGCCAGTGAGGTCATTCAGCCAGCCTCGGCGGCCTTCTTCGTAGATGCCCGCCGTCCACATGCGGTTTCGCTTAGTGTCAGGATCGATTTCCACCTGATAGCCATGCACCTGTCCGTTGCGGTATTCAGGAATGGAATTGCTGCGGATTTGCACGCCTGAGTTGAGTTCCTCGTCGACCATGAATTCATACTCCAAAATGAAGTCGCTGTAATGCTTCTCAGTCGTCAGGAAGCTATTCGGCGTATTGGGCACGGAAGTTCCAGTGATGACTCCGTTAGCAATTTCATAGGTAGCTTTGCCTCCGAGTTGCTTCCAGCCATCAAAGGTATCGCCGATCAGCGCTACTGATTTTGTATCTGCCTGATCCTGGGCGGCAGCGGGCAAGGGGCCGAAAAGCGAGGCAGTGGAAAGGAGAAGAGTTCCGGTAAGAAAGGATCGGGTGATAGTCATGATAACGTCGATGCTGGGCGTAAGGGGTCAGTAAATGCAAGCGATTTGGGTAATCCAGGCGATAAGGAAACCGTTTCGATCAGGTGACGGCGAAACCTTTTCGATACTCCTTCGTCAGGAATGCGTTTGCTTTTGTTGAATTGGTCACTTCGAGTTTTGCCGAGTCCCATGCGAGTTTTTCGCCGGCCCGCAGGGCAACGTTTCCCAGTAGAACGGTTTCAGTGATGGGGCCGCCATAGGAGAATTCGGCACCGGCTGGAGCGCCTCCTTTTGCTGCCAGGATCCATTCCTTGTAGTGGCCAGGCGAGCGGGCGAGTGTTTTCTCTGGCAGCGTGGCCTCTTTCATTTTTGACTCCGGAATGATGCGCGGGCTTTCGCCAAGTCCACCTGTCAGGATCTTGCCCTTGTCGCCGATATAAAGTGTTCCGCCATATTGTGAATCCATGCGTCGACCGGGTTCAAGTTCTTCCGGTCGGGGTGGCTTGTTGCCGCCGTCATACCAGACGACCTTAACGGCTGGTAGTTCTCCTCGCGCCGGGAACTCGTAGATGATAGTGGCTTTGTTAGGGGCAGTCTCATCATTGATCCCTTCTCCTTCCGCTTCGACGGACACTGGGGCGTCCAGTTTTAATGCACGGAATATAGGATCAAAGTGATGGCAGCCCATGTCACCCAGCGCACCACAGCCAAAGTCCCAGAAGCCACGCCATTTGAACGGATGGTATGCCGGGTTATAAGGCCGCTGCGGTGCCGGGCCAAGCCAGAGGTTCCAATCAAGATTCTGCGGCACCGCAGGTGTCTCTATCGGACGAGTGATTCCCTGCGGCCAAACCGGGCGATTCGACCAGGTGTGCACTTCAGTCACTTTGCCGATCAGCCCGGCGCCAATCCATTCCGCGATCAGCCGATGTTCTTCGTTCGCGTTGGCCTGCACGCTCATCTGTGTTGCTACTCCAGCCGCCTTTGCTGCCTCGGTCAGTTTACGGGCTTCCCATACGGTGTGGGTCAGCGGTTTAGCACAATAGACCGCCTTTTTTAATTCGAGCGCTGCCAGGGCAACGGGGGCGTGCCAGTGATCGGGTGTTCCAATGACGACGCCATCAATGTGCTTCTCCTTCTCCAGTAGTTCGCGGTAATCGGTGTAGCGCCTGGCAGCGGGATACTGGGCAAATGTCTTGGCCGCAAAGCTGTGATCGACGTCACACAGTGCCACGATGTTTTCGCTGGAAACTGCCATCAAATAACCCGCGCCCATGCCGCCGATACCGACCCCGGCCAAATTCAGTTTCTCGCTCGGCGCGGCTAGCACGCGGCTTGGGAGAATCGTCGGTGCAGCCGCCATCATTGCGGAGCGTTTGAGGAACTGACGGCGGCTACTGAGGGAGGGATTCTTCATACCGACAGCCTATTGGGCGCAACGGTATGCCGTCAATTCTCCAGCGAAAGTCGGCCATCATGTGGCGACCGCCCGCAGGAATTGCGGGAATTTCAATTTTTGCGAAAGGTGCGGGTTCGCGTCGCCGGGATGCGAAAAGTCCTATGCCATCGGTGCTGGGTGGGAAATATTCGCATTTTTGCGTCACTAATTTAAATAAAATTATCATAATTTGGTTGTTTATCCGTAATGCGTTGTATATTTACCGTAGTTAACACGCAAAAGGGAATCCAATGGCAACTTCAAGAATCCTCATCGTAACAATGCTCACTCTTCTGGGTGCGCTGAAAGTATCGACTGCGGGCCAGGTCGTCTGGGGCAGTGAGCGGATGGCGATCAATGTCACCAGCACCAATGCGCAACTGGACGACGGCTTTCGCTTTGAGCTGGGTGGATTCGTTTCAGGCTTCCAGCCTTCTGCAGGCAATGCCGCTGATTGGAGCAAAAACTGGGTGACAGTTGGTGCTGCGCAATACCACTCGCGTTCTGGAGCCTTTGCAGCGTCGACAGATGTTGAATCAAGCTCAGCGATCGATGGAGTCGCCTACATCTGGGGATTCAACGATAAGAATGCGTCAAAGGGCGCCGAGTGGGTACTGCTTACCAACTCGCAGTGGGTGTTCCCTGCACCCAGTGCCAACATTGCACCTCCTCTGCAATGGAGCACCGGCACCGCGACGGAAGCCGTGGTTGGCAGTGTCAATGCGCACAGCGGTGTGCATCTCCAGACAGCAGCAGTTAGCGTAACAATTCAGCTGGGAGCGCAGGCATGGCTTAGCAGCTATGGCTTAAGTGACAGCAGTGAATCGCAGATATGGGAAAAGGATACTGACAACGATGGAGTATCCAACCTTCTTGAATATGCAACTGGGACGCATCCCTTAGTCGCATCCAGTTTTTCGAAGGAAACTATCTATGTCGATACTTACGGAGAGAGTCGTGCAATTACTCTAACATTTGACAAAAATCCAGATGCGATGGTACATTACCAGATTGAATTATCGTCAGACCTCAATCATTGGGAGTCGGGAGATGATAGCATTGAGGTAGTAAGTGACCACCCTGACCGGATGACGGTTCGTGATTCCTTGCCGCTGAATGGTGCAGGATCTCGCTACTTTCGATTGAGTGTTTCTCTCCTTCCTTAACCAACTTACTGCCACATGAGGCAGTGATTTCGCACAGGGGGAGAGGAGATTTCTGATGTTGGAAAACACATGAGACACAGACTCTATCGCCTGGTTCGCGAAAGCGAATTCCGGGGCGCACGATCCCTTGTGCTCGCGTCGTCCGTCTTCTTCCTTCTGCTTTTGGACTTAGTGCCTGAAGCGATGGGGCAATCTGGAGGTGGCTACGGCCTGAGTTCTCCAGAAACTGTGGGGCGTTATCTGAATGGTGTGTTTCCGGCCACTGAGCCAGGAGTAGGTGGGACACCTCAACCACCCGCTATTCTGTCCGCAACGGGCGCGTTCTCCAGCTTGTCGAGTCTTACTCCTGCATCGGGTTTGTTACCCTATGACGTCAATGCGTCATTGTGGACGGATGGCGCTTTGAAGCGACGTTGGATTGCCGTTCCAAACAATGGTAGTCATAATAGCGCTCTGGAGCGTATCGGGTTTTCTGCCACGGAGCCGTGGGACTTTCCAATCGGAACGGTTCTCGTAAAGCATTTCGAATTAAATACGAATGCCGGCAATCCGTCCGCGATTCGGCGTGTCGAAACGCGGTTTATTGTGCATGCGACCGACGGCTATTACGGTGTCACCTATAAGTGGCGAGCGGATCATTCGGATGCGGACCTTTTGCTGGGAGGGCAAAGCGAAAACATCGCGATGACTCAGTCTGATGGTTCTGTGGCAATGCAAACCTGGAGCTATCCTTCGCGAGTTGACTGCATGGGATGTCACAATGCTTCTGCGGGATACGTGCTTGGTCTGCGCACCTGGCAGCTCAACGGGGATCTGACCTATGCTCAAACAGGGAACACAGACAATCAACTGCGTGCCTTGAACCATCTGGGGATTTTCTCGCCAGCTCTCGATGAGTCACAGATAGGCAATTATCTCAAATCTGTCGACATTCACGATTCTTCGGCACCACTTGAGGATCGCGTGCGCTCGTATCTTGCTTCCAATTGTGCGCACTGTCACCGCCCGGGTGTTACGAATGCGTTCTTTGATACGCGGTTCAATGTCCCTCTCAGTCAGCAGGGGATTGTTAGCGGTGCGGTACTCTACAGTCAGGGGATTGATGGAGCGCAGGTGATTCGGCCGCAAAGTATCAGCCAGTCGATCATGCATCTTAGAACGACGACGCTCGGCGCTGAGGTCATGCCGCCGATTGGAAAGAACGTGATTCACAGTGAGGCGGTGAACATCCTTGAGCAATGGATCAATTCATTGCCATTGGACTCAGGAACAGGAAATCATCCGCCCACGGCACTTGCCGATAGCGCGCTGACGGGTTATCAAACAGAGATCGATGTTGATCTACTCGCCAACGACAGTGATCCGGATGGCGATCCCCTGACGATTATTAATCTGACGCAACCAGCCAATGGAATCGTCACTTTTCTTGGAGGAAGTGCCGTGAATTACTCGCCGCCATCAGGATTTTCGGGCGACGCCATATTTACTTACCAAGCCGATGACGGGGCTGGTGGGATTTCGCCTGCGACCGTGGTGACAATTACAGTTGCGGCGCAGCCTACGGCGACCGGCCTGGCATTTGTCGATGCAACGGCGTCGCTCCCTGGTTCTGACGTTCATAGTGGTGTCGCAATGGGAATTGCTGACATGAATAATGATGGGCGTGACGATTTGGTTCGACTAAGTGGAGCGCGTGAGATCATGATCGAGTTCCAGCAAGCTGGCGGCAACTATGGCCACTATACGATGGGATTCGCATTTGGTGCCAAGCAATGGGGGCTGGCAATTGCGGATGCGGATGACAATGGCATGAGTGACATCGTCGTTGGCGGCTACTACGACGGACTCAAATTTTTTCGCGCCAATGGTTCTGGTTCGGCATGGTCGCCGACTAACCTTCCCGGGCCAAGTCTGTTCCTGCAGGCGGTGAATTTTGCGGATATCGACAATGATGGATGGCTCGATATCTTTGCCTGTCACGATGATGCAGAAAGTCATAAATATCGGAGTGATGGCGCTGGATGGTTTACTTTTGATCCCACTATGCTGGACACGTCTGCGCCGCCGTCTGATAGCTCAGGAAACTATGGGACGACCTGGACTGACTATGATGGGGATGGCGATATCGACCTCTATATTTCCAAGTGCAGGGGAGGAGTCGCAGATCCTGCAGATAAGAGGCGTATCAACAAACTCATGCGTAATAATGGTGACGGAACCTTCACTGATGTTGCTGCTGCGGCCGGTATGGCTTTCGGCGAGCAATCGTGGGCAGCAGATTTTGCAGACATCGACAATGATGGTGATCTTGACTGTTTCATCGGAAACCACGGTGCCCTCAGTTACCTCCTGCGCAATGACGGGAACGGAACATTTACGAATATCACAGCATCGAGTGGCATTAGTGAAAACTATTCGGTCATCCAGGTGACTTTCCGTGATTTTGACAATGATGGGTGGATAGATCTTCTGATGGTAGGAGCGAAGCATCGACTCTATTTGAATGATGGTGACGGCACGTTCACTTTGAGAGCGAACCCATTCACAGTAGATCAAATTGAATCCTGTGCCGTAGGTGATCTTAATCAAGACGGGTTCATTGACGTTTACGCGGGATACGCCCGTATCTACAACACACCGACCCCGATTGCGGATCGCTTGTTCCTCAATGATGGTAACGATAATCATTTCCTTGCCGTTCAGCTGGAAGGGACGACTTCGAATCGGCAGGGGATCGGTGCGCGCGTTGAGCTTACAGGTGCCTGGGGAACGCAGGTGCGAGAAGTGAGGGCAGGCGAAAGTTATGGAGTCACTTACTCGAGGACGGCACATTTTGGACTGGGAGCGCAGCCGAGTGCATCGAGCTTGACGGTCATCTGGCCATCGGGTGCTGTGGATACATTGGCCGCAGTTGCGGGCAATCGATACCTGAAGATTCGGGAGGGAAGCACAGCGCCGCCGTCAATTCAGACGCCAGGGCCGCAAGTTGCAGTTGCGGGAGATGTCATATCGTTACAGGTCGTTGCAATAGACCCTACGGGTGACGCATTGACTTATAGTTCTGTTGGCCTGCCGACTGGATTGGCAATGAACTCGGGAAGCGGTGAAATTACGGGGACACTGACCGCCGCTTCAATTGGTGCGTATTCTTGTTCGGTAAGTGTTTCAGACGGCTTTTCGACGGCCTCTGCTTCTTTCGCATGGACGGTGCAGTCGGATGCATCGGACTGGGATCAGTGGCAGCAATACACGGCTGGAGCAGGTGATGCGCCGACATCGAACGAGGATGGCGACATATTTGATGATTTGATGGAGTTCGCACTGGGATCTGATCCGAATGCTGGTGCAGAAATCAACGAAGGGCTACGTCTTGACCTGTCCAGCGGGACTGTAACAGCGAGTTACGAACGTCCTGCTTCAGTGAATGGAGTGGCCTGGATGCTTCAGCGCAGTGCCGATCTGGTACAGTGGCACAATGTGAGTGCGACGCCCGGTATCAACTCAGCAGAGCCAGGAATGAATATGGTCACTTATTCGGGGCTTCAGAATGAAACAGGATTGAGCTTAGATGAAGGATACTTAAGGCTTAAAGTGCTTCTCGGCGGTCCCATCGCGACTAGCTACACACTCCCTGTAGGCTGGAAAAAAACTGCAATTGAAGCAGGCTATCGGACGCATAGCTATGCTTTTTCTGATAAAGCTTCTTACTCCGGAAAAATTGCCAGTCAGACAGTTTCATCGATCACTACAGCTGCCGGCAGTGTGACTGGGCTGCTGGAGAGCGGCGCACGCTATTACCTTGAAATAACCTCAGGCGCAGATGGCGGTCATCGGTTCGATCTGGCAGAGTCCGGATCAGCAGGAAATACCCTGGTGGTTGATTTCTCAGCGGATGCCGCAAACACACGCGCTACCTTGCCTTCCGGACTGGCAGGTGCCCAGTTTGTAGTGCGTCGTCATCTTACAATTGGTGAAGCGTATCCGCCTGCATTGTTCGATGGTGGGCGCGATCCTGCGCTGGTGGATCAATTGCAATTCTTCGTAGGAAATGGTTACGACACGGTCTTTCTGTTCGATCGGGGTGACGGTTCATCTCCGTTCTGGACAAGTAATTCCAATGCGCTGCTTGAAGACACAGGAACTCGCGTGCTGCCTCCGGGGTCGGCTTGCTTTATTAAGAAGGCCGTTCAGTCGACCGCAGTCACGGCCTACGGGCAAATTCGCATCAGTCCTTTTGTGCAGCCGTTGCGTAAGGGCTTGAACATGCTTGGGGTGCCGCACCCTAAAGATCATTCTCCCACCACTCGCAAGCTCCTGCTGGCAGATGGATTCTTTGGTGCGCCTGATCCCGCCAATGCGGATCAACTCCAGGTGTGGTCCGGGGATAGTGGTGGTAATGTGACCGGTTTTCGCTCCTATTTTCTTTTGGATGGTGGGGCCAGTTCCATCTACCGCTACTGGTCAGTGATGGAGTCAGCCTCGCTGACTAATGAAGACGCTACCAAACTCTTCCTCCAGGATCGTGCGGTTTTCCTCAAGTGTGCTGGCGATCGCCCTGACTATGTTGTGCCGGCGATCGCGTATCCGTGATTGTCGATATCTAGTGCAAAGGGTAGGTTTGGCCACCTATGACGAAAGCCATCATCCTGATTCTTGTGTCGACCCTGCTGCTCAGCAGTTGCGCCACCGTACCCAGGGCCAGTCGCTGGCAGGATGCCAGGCAAATGCAACAGTCCGCTGGTAAGTATCGGCCAATGCGGTTGAATTATCTGCTGCACGTGCCGCGTGGCAATTCTCCCGAGGCAGGGTTTCCGCTGGTGCTGTTTCTGCACGGCGCGGGTGAACGTGGTTCTGACGTGTGGGAAGTTGCTACGCAGGGACCGCCGGCAATGCTTGGTAGCAATCGACAATTGCGCCAGTGCATCGTGGTTTCGCCGCAATGTCCCGCTGACTGGTGGTGGGATAGTGCGACCTTGAGGCAGTTGCTCGTGGAAGTGATGGCTTCGCAAAAGGTTGACCGCTCACGCATTTACGTCACTGGATTGAGCATGGGTGGCTACGGTTCGTGGCACATGTTGACTCAGTATCCGGGATTGTTTGCAGCTGCTGTCCCCATCTGTGGTGGGGGTGATCCTAACAGATACAAAACAGCGGGTGCCAGCGACTGGATTCCAGTATCATTTGATGAATCCCACCTCTCAAGGATCCGTGCCATACCTATTTGGGCGTTTCACGGAGCAAAGGACAAAGCGGTGCCGATTGCTGAGTCGGAGCGGCTAGTTTCCAAGCTTAGATCATTGGGCAGCCCAGTAAGATTCACCGTGTATCCGAATGCCAGTCATGATTCATGGTCCGCAACCTATGCCAACCCGGCCATGTGGGATTGGTTGCTGAGTAAGCACAAGTTTTAGTATAGTGGCTGCGGCGTCTCGCCGCAGTTCTCAAGTCATCTATTACACAAGAGCTTCCGCAGCACAAAGTCCTGATGAAATGGCACCTTCAATTGAAGCTGTTGTGCAATGATCGCCGCAGATCAGGATGCCATCATGTTGATAGAACGCTTTCGATTCGACCCCTCCACTGGCGGGGGGCTGTTCTGGCAGGGAGTGCGGAATGTAGTAGGTGCGCAGGTGATGCCATTGATCGACGCCATAGCCGAACCATTCCCTGAGTTCGAGTCGGACTTTCTGTTCGAGGCTTGCTGGATCTGGCGAGCCTAGTACGGATACTGAAACGAGTGATTTTCCCCTCGGAGCGTAGGCGGGTGCGACGTCCGAGGGCACGCAGACGTTGTTTACCAGTGATTTCGATTGCCCGGTTTTGCCGATTGAATTGAGCGCGATAATGGCTTCGCCCAAAACACTGGGCGCTGCGTCGGCGGAGAAGTAGAGGTTCGCAGTTGATCGCCAGCGCTTCTTTTGTTGCAGCAAACCAGGGAGCAATGGAGAGGCACTCTCTGCATCTGTGGCGATGACGACATAGTCGGCGCTCAGTTGTTCGCCAGTTTCCAGCGTGACGTTTCCCGGCACGACTGATCGTACGCGAGTGTTGAGGCGAATACTTCCAGTGGGAAGCCGGGTAGCCAGTTGGTTCGGAATTTCCTGCATGCCACGGCCGGGTAGAGTGGCAGATCCTTCGGCGAACATTTTGAAAGTGAATTCGAACATGTGGCTCGATGTTTGAAGTTCCCGTTCTAGAAAGATACCACCGTAAAATGCACGGAAGAACTGATCGATCATCGGTTCTGAGAAGCCGAATGTCCGCAGGTAGGATTCCGTAGTGGTATCAGGATGGCTGGCGATGGCCTGCAATGAATTGTTGGCAGCGTGCAGGCGAAGTTTGCCCACCAGCAGCTTGTCGCGAAGTGTTCCAATGGGCTGCAGTGCAGTGCTGATAGCGTAACCAGGGCAACGGAACACATCCATCATGCGGCGAAATTTCCCGTCCTTGAACACCAGCGCTCCGGGCTTGAAAGGCCGAAGATCGAGTGCCCGGCAATCGAGTAGCTGGCTGGCTTGCGGATACGCGCTAAGGAATACTTGAAAGCCGCGATCCAATAGAAAGCCATCGACCTCGTCCGTGCGCACGCGACCGCCAATGGCGTCCGCTCGTTCCACGATCTGCACCTCGATTCCGGATTCGTTCAGTCGAACGGCACAGGCTAATCCGGCCAGTCCGCCGCCAATGATGATGACTCTCTTTTTCAATTGATTCAAGCGTGCCGATACTAACTCAAACTGTCGAGGAACGCATCTGCATTCGACCGATGGCATTGGAGTTTCTCAGTAGGCATGGTGTCGAGCTGACGTGCCATCATTGCCAGCCGATGGTGGTTGCGAAAGAATTCCTGATGATTTTTTACGAACATCCAGAACAGGCCATCCCACGTGGCGCACCAGTCACCTTTCTTGAAGTCGCTCATCTTGCGGACGTAGTTTGATCCTGATATGTATGGCTTGGTGGTGAAAATTCCTCCGTCCGCAAATTGGCTCATGCCGAAAATATTGGGCACCATCACCCAGTCATAGGCATCGACAAACAGCTCCATGAACCAGTCATTGACGCGTCTTGGGTGAAATCCGCAGAGAAGCATGAAATTGCCCAGGATCATCAGGCGCTCGATGTGGTGGCACCAGCCGTGATCGATTGCTCGTTGAATTGTAAGGTCGATTGGAGCGATGCCCGTGGTCGCATCGTAGAAGGCACTCGGGATCGGTTTGTCTTCAAAATTCCAGAAGTTGCCAGTCCGGCATTGGACTCCCAGGTGCCGGTAGGCGCCGCAGATGAATTCGCGCCAACCAATGATCTGTCGGATGAAGCCTTCCACGCTGTTGAGCGGCGTTGCGTTTTCCAGTGCAAATTCGAGCGCACGGTCGATCACTTTTTGTGGTGTCAGCAGACCGATGTTCAACATCGGCGTCAGCACGCTGTGAAAAAGCACTCGATGGCGGCAACTAATTGCATCCTCGTAGTCACCGAACAGCAGGAATCGTGTCTCCAGGAAATTTTCGAACCAACTCTCAGCTGCGGCATGGGAGATGGGATAAGAAAAATCTGCGGCGTTTCCATGGTAATGCTTAAACTGGGATTGTGTGTAGGCGATTGCTTCTTCGGTGAAGCGCGTCGTCTTGGCAGCAGGATTCGTGGGCACATCGAGACCTGATTTGGGCATCGACTTGCGATTAGATTCATCGAAGCTCCACTTGCCGCCCTGTGGTTTGCCGTCGCGGTCGAGCAGGATTCCCATCCTCTTGCGTTGTCGTTCATAGAAGCTAGCCATGAATGGGCGCTTCGATCCTGCGAAGGTGGACTCAAGCTGCTTCGTTGGAGTCACGAACATCGGCGTCTCATGAATGTGGAGTTTGATCTCCAGCCGAGACGCCGCGCGGTGCATTCGTTTTTCTAACAGATAGTCAACGGGATCACAGAAATGAAATGCATCAAACCCCAGATCGCGGAGCGAGGAAAGATGATCCGCAATGGTGGCAGATACTTCATGGTCGCGGTAGTGGACATCGAAGCCTCGATTCTCAAGTTCGGCAGCGAAGGATCTCATCGCCGCTCTGTGGAGGACGATTTTCTGCTGATGGAATCGAATGCCGACGTGAGGGTCGCCGAATGTAAGTCCTTCTTCTACGAGTACGACAGTTCTCTCCGTCTTCAGAGCAGGGTGCGGATCAAACAGCTGAAAGGGAAAAATGAGTGTGCAGTCAGCCATTTGAATGTGTAGGTACGGGAGGGCTATGATCGCCCTAACAGGTACTTAAAAGCGCTCGATAGTTGCGGGAAACGGAATGGGTAGTCGAGCGATTGCAGTTTCCCCGGCGCGATCGCAAGATCTGCAAGTAGCGTTTCATCGGCCATTTGCTCACCCATTGCTATCTGCAGAGCAATGGCTGGAATGGGCAGAATCGCCGGGCGATGCAAGGTTTTAGCCAGGGTCTGGGTGAACTCCATATTGGTGACAATATCCGGGGCCACACAATTGATGGCTCCGCGGTAGCGATCGTCGAGCAGGGCACGATGAATGATGTCGATCACGTCATCGATCGCGATCCACGCCACCCTTTGCTTACCCGTTCCCAGTCGACCGGCAGCGCCGAGTTGGAACGCGGGTAACATTTTTCCCAGTGCGCCTCCTGCAGGGCTGAGAATGACACCAAGGCGAAAATGAACGACACGGATGCCCGCTTTTTCAGCAGCAGCAGTGCTGGATTCCCATACCTGGCAGACATCGGCAAGAAACCCTTCGCCCCGCGCCGCCGTTTCATCGACGGCAGCGGGCGTGCCTGCTTGGTAGTAGTTGACGCCGGACGCGCTCACCATGACAGCGGGCGGCTTGTCCAGCGATGCCAGCTTTTCACTCAAGAGCTGTGTGCCTTGACGCCGACTTTCCAGGATGCGCTTCCGCCTCGCTGCATTCCATCTACCCCCAGCAACATTCTCTCCTGCCAAGTGTACTACGGCATCGATCTTCGCGTCTGCTTGAAGGTCAAGTTCGCCCTTCGCGGGATCCCAGCGCACATCAGTGGAGCGTGTGGGGCTACGCGTGACTCGTCGGATTTGGTGCCCCCGCATGCGCAGGTAGCTTTCCAGTGCGGTGCCTACCATTCCCGTTGCGCCAGTGACGAGGATTGTAAGCGACTTGCCTGTCGGTTCTGACGCCTGCCGCTCAAGATCCATCTTCGTCACTGCGTGTCGATAGCAAAACGTGCGTTGCAGTTTTGTCCTGACAAAGCCACCACCAAAGACGCGTCCCAGAATTCCCAGAGGAAGTTTGTAGTCGATCGAATCGCTGAGCGTGCTCGCTTGCGCATCGACTGCAGGAAACGAGTGGACGTGTTTCCAGTGCGTGAATGGCCCCTTAAGTTGCACGTCGGTAAATCCTTTTCCTGGCACGCAATCGCGGTGCTCAGCGACCCACTTCTGCGCGATTGGGCCGACCTTCGTTTTGATCACTGCACGTGATCCATCCACGATCTCTGCTGGCTCTTCGACCACTTCGACATTTTCCCATGGCGGGGTCAGGCGTTGGAACGCGCCTGGGCGAAAGTGCCACCGCTCCAATTCTGAAGCGGGCACTGCGATCGTGGTCGATTTACGAAATGTTTGCATGCTGCGGAGTCTAGACCGAAATTGTGCTGGCGACCAGTTTGCTTGCTGCTGCTAATCCTGACAGAGCTGCTCCCTCGATGCGGCCACCAGCCAGGCCGTCGCCAGCAATGGCGAGTCCGCGCTCGGCATCGACATAGGCTTGTCCTTGAACTTGAAGGCGACCGATCAGAGCACTGAACCCCCAGCGATGCCCGTGCACCGAGGCGACTTTCGAGTGCAGATAAGGTGCCGCAGCATCGAGCAATTTGGGCAATCGCACGGAGTCTTCCACGTTCCAGTATTCCTCAGCGAATGCGGGCGTACTGTGAATGGTCACAGCGGGAACATCAGTTGAGATGCCTTTGTGGTAATTGTCTCCGATCCACTGCACTGGCTCTCCACTGAGTTTCAGTGCGCCGCCATATTTTGTAAGTGCGCTGGGTTCTTCCAGAATGGCCAGCGCAGCGATGCAGCGATGGAAGCGAATCGCCTCGAGTGCGGCGACGTCGTCACTCGGCAGCTCGACTCCGCCCGCAACGAGTAACGCGAGCGACTGAGGGACGGGGGCAGTTAAAAGGATCTGCCGACATTGAAAATGCTGTCCGGTGCGCGTTTCTACCGTCCAGCTCTGGGCATCCTCTCTGCACTGGGAAACTTTGCTTACAAGTGTTTCCCGGCGCACATCCACTCTATCGGCCAGGTGCTTCGCAACCGCTGTCATTCCCGGGGCACCACGGAAGTGCATTCCAGCCGTGCCGTAGTCATACCACGGCTTCACCAGCCCCAGTTTTCGCCATTCCTCCACCCATCGCGAGAAACGCTCATTTCGGACGGTGAAAAATTGCGCACCATGATCAAAAATTGCGCCATCCCTGCGCCGTGTCGCCATCCTTCCGCCGACGCCACGGCCCTTGTCCAGAACGCATACCTTGAGGCCCGCTTCTGCCATTACGTTGGCTGCCAGCAGTCCCGAAATGCCTGCGCCAATAATGGTGCAGTCGAAACGTGGGAGTTGGCCGCCATTTGCCCGTGGTTCACTCATCCGTTTTATTACGCTGAGCGGCAACGATCAGATGTGGCGAATCGTCAGGCGCGATTTCTTGACAAGCAGGGTAGCAGGCCGCACGTCTGCTCCATGCTGGATTTCGACTTTGATCAGGAAATCGACCGCCGCAATACAGGCAGTCTAAAGTGGGGAAAGTATGCGGGCACCGATGTCGTGCCTATGTGGGTGGCGGACATGGATTTTGCATCGCCTCCAGCAGTGGTAGATGCTGTGCAGCAACGTGTTGCGCATGCAGTGTTCGGTTACTCTCGACCTCACAGTGGAGTCATCGATGCCACACTTGCCTACCTGCAGCGTGCGCATGGCGTTGAAGTTGATCCATCGTGGATCGTCTGGCTTCCTGGATGCGTGCCCGCTCTCAGCATGGCCTGCGGCGCGACCGGGGAACCGGGTGCCAGCGTAATGACAAATTCTCCGGTCTACCCACCGTTTTTACACGTGCATCGTGATTCAGGTCGGCAGTTGATCAATGTGCCACTCGCCTGTGATGCCGCCACGAACTCTGGCTACACATTTGATTTCGATGCAATGGAAGCTGCCGTAACTCCGGACACGCGCGTGTTTCTTCTCTGCAATCCTCACAACCCAGCTGGCCGCGTGTTCAATGCTGCGGAATTAGAAGCGTTGATCGATTTTTGTCAGCGTCACCAGCTCATCTTGTGTTCGGACGAGATCCACTGCGACCTGGTTTTTGACGACGCAGGGGCCTCGCATCGCACCGCCATCGGATTTCCCGACGCCATTCGTGACCGCACCATCACCTTGCTGGCTGCGAGTAAGACCTACAACGTCGCTGGTCTGGCATGTGCCTATGCCGTCATTCCAGATGCTTCTCTCAGGCGCAAGTTTGTTGCCGCAGGGGGCAAGTTGATCCCGGAGATTAGTCCCTTGAGTTTTCATGCCACGGAGGCCAGCTATCGCCACGGTGAGCCATGGCGCCAGGCATTGTTGGCCTACTTGAAAACCAATCGTGATGCCCTTTCAACGTTCGTCGCAGGCAAGCTGGCGCCGATCAAAATGGCGCCGATGGAGGCCACTTACCTGGCCTGGTTAGACGTGCGCGAGTTGGGATTAGAAAACCCCGGGACACATTTTGAGAAGCACGGAGTTGGGCTGTCAAATGGCGGCGATTTTGGAGCGCCCGGGTTCCTGCGCGTCAATTTCGGCTGCACTCGCAAGACTCTGGAAGAAGGTATGAAGCGAATGGCCAGCGCCGTGGAATCCATCCGTTGACGTGATTCAAGAGCGGAGGGAACTACACAATTCCATAAGCCAACATCGCATCTGCCACTTTCTCAAAGCCGCCAATGTTTGCGCCCCTCACGTAGTTGACGCGATTGTTCTCGACGCCGGCCTTGACACATTTCCCATGAATGTCATACATGATGCCCTGTAGGCGGGAGTCGACTTCGGCGGCACTCCAGCTGAGCCGTAGCGCGTTCTGGCTTTGCTCCAAACCTGAGACTGCCACACCGCCAGCATTGGCAGCCTTACCGGGCCCGAACAGGATTCCTGCCTTTACAAACGTGTGAGCACCTTTCAGATCGGTCGGCATGTTCGCTCCTTCGCACACTGCTTTGACTCCATTCTTCAGCAATGTTTGCGCGTCATCACCGCTGAGTTCGTTCTGCGTCGCACAGGGGAGCGCTACATCGACGGGCACCGACCAGGGACGTGCATCCGCATAAAATGTTGCGGCAGTGTAAGTGTCGGCATACTCGCCGATCCTGCCGCGTTTCACTTCCTTTAATTCCTTGAGGAATTCAAGCTTGTCTCGATCGATGCCGTCAGGATCGTAAATGAACCCGGAAGAGTCGGACATCGTGACCACTTTTGCCCCCTGCTGGATCGCTTTTTGTGCCGCATAGAGAGCGACATTACCGGATCCCGAAACAGCGACCGTCTTGCCTTCGATCGAATCTCCGATGTGATTGAACATGTTCTCGCAGAAATAGACACAGCCAAATCCTGTCGCTTCCTTGCGTCCCTGACTTCCACCAAACGCGAGCCCCTTGCCGGTCAGGACGCCTGCAAAGCGGTTGGCCAGTCGCTTGTACTGACCGAAAAGATAGCTCACCTCCCGCGCGCCCACGCCGATGTCTCCCGCGGGCACGTCCGTGTCCTCGCCGATGTGCCGATGCAGCTCTGTCATGAATGACTGGCAGAAGCGCATGACTTCACGGTCACTCTTGCCCTTGGGATTAAAGTTCGCGCCGCCTTTGCCTCCTCCCATCGGTAGTCCAGTCAGGCTGTTCTTGAAGATTTGCTCAAAACCAAGGAACTTCAGAATACTGGCATTCACGCTGGGGTGAAATCGCAGACCACCTTTGTAGGGGCCAATCGAATTATTGAATTGCACCCGCCAACCGCGGTTTACGCGAACATTTCCCTGATCATCCTCCCAGGTGACGCGGAAAATAATAATGCGATCGGGTTCTGTGAGTCTCTCAAGAATCTGCGCCTCGCGATACTGGGGATTCTCCAGCACGAATGGCATCAACGTCTCAACAACTTCTTCGACAGCCTGGTGGAATTCCGGTTCGCCGGCATTCCGCTTCTTCAGGCCTTGCATGAACTTGCGAACTTCAGTGTGGGTCGTAGTAGACATCTTGATCAGTGATACGTGGATATGTGGCAATGAAGACGCCTTATTCGCATTTGCCAGCTAATCTTGCGACCGCAAAACGCAGTTGTCAGAGCTCAGGCACTATTTCACTGCGTTCAACGTCCAGTAATAATCTTGAAACGATACTTTTACCTTGGACGATAGCTTATCTTTGCGATAGCCATTGATGTATTTTACCGGGCCGCCTTTGAAATCATCTTCATACCAGTCGAAGATTTTTGAGATCGCGACTTTCTTGCCGCCGCTGGTCACTTTGACGCCACTGGAATTGGTGTTGACGAATGCCGTCGCCAGCGCGGTAAGCGTCGTGTCCAGAGTCTCTTTGCGGAACGCTTTGGTGTGCAGCGGTGGGCAGCTTTTGCTGGCGCAGTTGAGCGCAAAGTGAATGCGCGGCTCATTGAACGTGGGGCGAATGATGTCGTTCTCGAGATCATGAAAGCTGGTCTCTTTTCCTGCTACTTTAAGGTCGTCCGATTTAAAGAATCGATTGCGGCCGAAGAATCCGCCGCCGCCCGGCCCGTCTGTCGGGTAGTCTTTCAGGATTCTGTGCAGAATCCACGCGTTGTAGGCATTCAAATAGAACGCCAGTCGTTCGTCTCTGCCCTTGCCGCCGAGGCTTTGGGTCGAGATGGCGTCGATCACCTTTGCCAGTTCTGCGCGATCTGTTTTTGACTGATACCAGGCTTCGTAACGCACGCCCTTGTCGGTCACATACTTCTTCAACAGTCCATCGTATTCATCGACCCATGTCTTAGGTTCGGGAGTGGGTTCATTAGTTTCGACTGCAGCTGGTGCCGGTGTTGCGACTGGCGCGGCCTGATCTTGTGCACTCGCTGTAATCATTGAGACTGGTGCGCTGATCAGCAGTGCTGCCAGAAGTGGAAATGAGGGAGTTTTCATAGTAGGATTCAGAGGGCAGGGGAGTCAGGCGTTTTCAGTTGAGAGCTCAGAGTTTTCAGTGGAATCGGAATCTTTCAGCCGCGAGTTGAGGGCGCGTCGCGCGACCTTGGTGACATAAATGGTTACCGCAGCAGTTGCCGCCAGCCCTACCGCGAGTAGAGCCCATTCTCCAGGAGTTCGACCTTGAGAATCCGCCGCTGCCTTACCGATCGCTCCCAGATAGACATAGAGAACAGTGCCTGGCATCATGCCAATCCATGACGCGATCACGTAGTCGCGAAGTGATACCTTTGTCAGCCCGTAGGCATAGTTCAACAGAGCGAAGGGGAACGCCGGTGACAGGCGGGTCAGCCCAACGATTTTCCATCCCTCATTGGCGACCGCATCGTCAATCGCAGAGAACTTTGCACTGCCTTCGATCTTCCGCTTGATGAAGCGCCGCAAGGTGTGGCGCCCTAACAGAAATGCAACAGTAGCACCGAGCGTCGACGCTATGGAAACATACACCGACCCCATGCCGACTCCGAACATCCCGCCTGCGAGCAATGTTAGTGCCGATGCCGGAATGAACAACACCGTGGCAATAATGTAAATGGTGATGAACAGAAGAGGAAACCAGAAACCAAGCTGCTCTCTGGCGGCCACCAGTCGTTCAGTGATCGCCGATAGATCGAAGAAGTAAGCGGCCGCGGCAATGACGGCCGCCACTCCCACCAGCAGCAGCACTTTCTTTAGTTTGCCATTCCGTCCCTTCTCAGGCTGAGATGTATCAATAGACTGCGCTTCAGGGTTGGGGAGGGGAGATTCAGAAGACATAGCGGACGATGAAGAATGCATTGGCGCAAGAATTGGCAAGTGCAGAAACGGCTGACAACAGTTGGAGTTGCCGAGGTGGGTAAAAATTCAGATTCGCTCAGGATTATTTCAATGCGTCCCAACGGCGAAGGTCAGCACCTCAGCCTCGCCTACGGAAACCAACTCAAATTCGCTGCGATTGATATGGCACGCCTCCGATGAACAGGAAAGCTGCAGTGCCTCCGCCGCTGCCACCGAAGTGAGCGCGATCGGTTGAGGTTGGGCAAATGATGGTGATTGATCAGAATGCTGGCTGACTTGGTAATGGGCTGTTTTCATTGTGTAGATAGAGTTCATTGGTAATGAAGTATACAGACTGGTCTGTAGACTTCAACAGAAAAGAGCAAGTATTTGAATGCATCCCTGCAAGTGCCACAACATCAGCAATACCGGCCACCACTGAGACGGCATTTTCCCTTATATTCCGCCTCAACTCCCACTTGCAGGCGCAAAGTTTTGAGGTATCATCCCACTCCAGCGCGAAAAGCGCTCAGCATCTTAATGCCAGCTTAGCTCAGTGGTAGAGCAACTGATTTGTAATCAGTCGGTCGTCGGTTCGACTCCGACAGCTGGCTCTCTCTTTCTTAGAGAGTTGTGGAAGGAGCGGGCAAGTTAGGGTAATGAACCAGTCTGTTTGCTGCCGTTATACTGCCGTTAAAATTGCATACTTTTATTCCTGCCGAGATTCGAATTGTCCAGTTCCGGGTAAACTGAGGGTGGTATGATGTGATTGCCAGTAGCGAGTTTCTACTGCATGGAGAGCCTTGGTGATCATCGAAGTATTCCCCGGCCTGGTTTGTCGAGCTCAGGATTGTCGAAGTATCCGAGGCGTTCTAGATTGGTCTGACTGTAAAGTAGTGTCGCTGCCTTTTCATACCCCGAGGCGACCGGTTCTGGAGTTGTGCTCCCAGGTTCTCTATTGGGGGCAGCGGAAGCGTGGAGCCGGTAGCGGGCTTGCTGATGCTCGTTTGCTCTTGGGTGAATCGAGTTTTGCTGGATAGGTGAGCGCGGCTAGAATCTCGATCGTGTCACCATTGCGGTAAGAGGTAAGAGACGACAGGGGAAGGACGAATTTTATGGCATCGCTACTACTGGAATTGGGCCGAGCATCCCAGGTTGAGACTAAGGCCCCCGATCATTTTGCGCTCAAAATCAGCGAATTGCGGTACGGCTGAGTTTTTTGACCATACGGGACCGGGGGCGGTAGCAGACGGTGTTGCCAAACACCAGATAACTAATCACGTATTGCCATTTGTGACCTTGGAGTATTGGATTGCATCATGGCAGCAGATCCACATCGCCCCAAGGGAGCTACAGGTCATGGGCGACGGGGTTCAGCTCCGGCACTCAAGAGCCGTCGGGTTTTCGCGGATGGAGAAAGACCTCCGACCTTACTGGATACCTTATTTACGATGCGCGGCAAACTGGGCATTGTTTTTGCCTTCTTCGTGCTAGGAACCATTGCCATCGCATTGCTTCAACTGACCACTCAATCCAAGAAACAACCGTCCGACGATACCCGATTGCTTGGCCAGTCCGCCGGGGCGACAAAGGATATTATTCCCCCACGGCAGGTTGCGCTGAAGTTCCTGGATGCGCCGACCCATGAAGAACGCCTGCGGTGGGTGCGTGAACCGGGCGATGCGCCGCTCATCGAACAGCACTTTGAATCAATTGGTCAGAACGAGGAGGCACAGCGTGGTTTTCTTCAAGCTACGGGGCAGGAGCAGTTTCTGGACGTAGGCTATCACGTCTTCCATGTTAGATTTAAAGGCGGAAGCAATCGCCTTCTTTGTGTGGTCGATGAACCAGGCGGGCGTGTCGTCGATTGGCCCGCCTACGCCCGTGCAGGGAGTGATTCCTGGGAGACGATTTTGGACGGAAAGGTGCCCGGCGCTGAAGTTCGAGTGTTTGTGCAGCAAAGCAATTATTTCAATTTCCAGTTTCAGGAAGCTCAGAAAAATCACGTGTGTTACGCACTGACTTCTCCCGATCTCGCTCAATCTGTCCATGGCTATGTGCGAAAGGGATCTCGCACAGCCAATCTTATTGCGATGGCTCTGGAGAAGATGACGGAAGGTAAGCCGCTGCGCAATCCGGTCGGCGGACTGAAAGAATTGCCCGAACCTCGGCGACGTTCCCTCCCACCGCAGCGCATGACCCTGCGGATCGCATTAGTGGATCAGAGTCACACAAAGAGACAATTCTCGATCACGCGCATCGTGGCAGCCGGATGGGTTGCGAGCCGGGACGGAGATTTGGAAACACAGTGGATTCCCGATGGTGCGGAGGAGCAGGAAGAAGAAGTGGTCACCGGGATCCGCGATGCCATGGAGAAATTGGAAAAAAAGCGGCAGCGTGAGGCCCTAGACCGAGGAGAAACGATCCGGTAATATGGTCTTGTGGTGCGTCCCAGGAGAATTAAGAAGTGTGCGGTCTTAACTCTCTCTTTTTCGCCGCCGCCGCGCAAGAACTCCTGCTGCGCCCAGTGCGAGAAGGCCAAGAGAAGATGGTTCAGGGATGGGCGTGGCTTCAGGGTAGTCGGGTGCAGTAGCAGAAGCAATCGGACGAGTTCCCAAGTTTTCGTCATCAAAAATTACGCGTTGCAGTGTCACGCTCGCGGACGGGGCGGACGGGGATGTTGAAGGCGATTGCGCGACAGATCGGACGTCAAGCCACGCGGTCACAGCGCCGCCGTAGGACGGGTCAGTAAAGGTTATCGGAAAGAGGTCGTCCGCTGTAGCAAACGTGGGGGACGAAGTCGAGGTCACAAACCTTGCGTCAAAATCCCCAGCGTCACCAGCTGTGGCTATAGCACTATAAAACGCACCATTTACAAACCCGCGAGCTTTCCCATAGGGTAACGCAGACGCAGAAGCAGCGTTGGGGCCTCCGACGTATTTTATGGACGTAAATACTATGTCAGACAAACCATCACCCGTCACATCTGCGTCTAGCATATTAACCGTCTCGCTGATGAAGTTACCGGAAAGCGAGATCTGCACCACCACCCCCTCCGCCATCTGCGGAACACCGAGGCAGGCAAGACCGGCTCCCACGCCCTTCAGGACGGGAAGAGCGTTGGTTTTTGTGCTCAGTGGATTCGGGTGGTTGCTGCTCGTATTCATATGCGGCGGTTTTACCAGAGGCAATCCCACCGGTCAACGACAATTTCGGTATCCATCCTTCAAGCCTCCCAAGAGGAGAACGAATTACGGAAAGCGGCCCCAGACCAGCGTGTAGCCAGCGGAACCAGTTCTGTGTGTATCGCCCGATGCGGACAGCGCCCGCACCCTGCTCATAAAGCCGGGCGATTTTCTGCGCAAACCGGCCCACGCTTACCCTTGAGGCAGTGAGGGCTCCGTTTGCGGCAAATTGGTAACCTAGAAAATCGAAGCCTTGAGCAACTCGCCCGATAAAAGTCTTGTCTGGATGTTGCTCAAGAGAGAGTTCCTCCAGGGTCTCATTCATGATGCGGACGGCACGGCGCAGTTTCCAGCGACTTTCCGCCAGGATGATCCAATCGTCCATGAACCGGACGTAGAAGACGCCCGGCAGGTTTTCCAGCCTGCGGTCGAGACGGTCGAGGTAGACCGCGGCCATGAGTGGCGACAGCGGGCATCCGAGTGAGATTCCTTTATCGACTCGGCGATAGAGCCCACGAAAGACGATGGTGCGGTGGCAATACTGGCAAACGAGATCGAGGAGGATCGGGCAAGAGATGAACCGGCGCACTTCCCCCAGGAGCGTGGCATGTCGGATATTAGCGTAGTATCCCCTGGCATCCGAGCGGGCAACAAAGGGGTAGCGACCGGAGCGCAATGCCTCGCAGACACCGCGCACCGCGCCCTTGGCCCCGCCGCGGCCTGGCAGATGAAAGCATCTGGGTGAAAGATGCCGTGTAAGAAATGGGGTAAGGAGAAGTGCGAGAGCTTTGAGCACGAGAGCGTCAATGGCTTCCCAGCATTCGAGGCGTTCGCCCTGAGCTGTCTCGACGACGCCAACCGGGGACAAGCGATGCCCACCAGGACTGCGAAGAGCGTTGCCCAGGGCGCGCAGGACATCGGGAGACTTCCACACCTCAAACAACCATCCTCCCCAGCGATGAGTTGGGGAAGTCTCCAGTCGTCGCACCATCCATGCGTGTGCCTGGCGGAGCAATACAGGACAAGAGAGAAGACCGTTCGCCGAGGAAGTAACCATCAGGTATTAGCGCCTGGCGCGATAGAGCGCGGGCTCCACACAAGTCTTCATCTTTTCAAGAAGGGATGTGGATTGCTCTTTTCCCAGGAAAGTGGCAATGTCAGGCAAATGTTTTCCGGGTGATCGGACCAGTTCGGTGTAATCAATGGCCATGGCCGGGATGCCGAGGCGTGAGCACCACGCTCGGGCATGGCGCACTTGCTGGCGGTAAGCTTTGGCGATGTTCGCGGTGTCCCCGTTTCCGGCGGACGATTTGTCGTGTTCTGCGAGCATACGCGACTGGCTCTCCAGCACCTCCTCCATGGAACGTTCCATGAACAGCACACGGTAAGCATGGCGCTTTCCCTCATGGCCCGGTGGCAAGGCAGCCAAAAGCGGGGCCACCACCTTCAGGGCTTTGCCTCGGGCATCCAGGAGCCAGGATTTGTCTTTTCCAGTGAGCAGGCTGGATGCGCGTTCGTGCTCGTAGTAGCCTCTCTGGTTAGAGCTATCCGGCGGGCGTCCGGCGTCGGTCAACGCAGGGACACCAGCGGCCTCAAGGATCTGCATCATGAGGGAAGTGCCACTCCGGGGCAGGCCGGTGACGATGGTGATGATCTCTTCTTCGGACACGTCTTTCAGTGCCTCGGGACGCGGGAGCAACTCCGGCATGGGCGCGGTTTCTGCGTCCTGGCTAAGGCGGGTGCCGGAGACGCGAGCTTCGGTTACTCGCTCAAGGCGAGATTCGCGGAGACGCCGTCGGCTCTCCACTACCATGGCTTGAAAGCTGGCGGCAGCCGCGGTGTCCTGCAGGTGATACTTGGCGATCTCACCGAGCATCCGGTAGGCCGCAGAAAAGAGCGGTGCCTGGCGGATGCAGATGGCGAAAGCAGTTTGCGCGTGCTCCCAATCCCCCATGCGGTAATGGGCGAGTCCAAGGATGTAGTGAGCACGAGGCTGGAAGAACAGCAGCCCAATCGAACGCCTGGCACGACTGGCCGCTGTTTCAAAGTCGTGTGCAGCGAGCGCGGCGCGGGCGAGGCCGAGATGGGCGCCGGAGGTTTCCTCATCGATCTCGAGCACTTCTTCAAACGCCTTCTTCGCTTGTTCCCAGTTGCGCTGCCGGAGGTAGATGTCACCACGCAGGGAGAGAGCTGTGCGCCGCGCTCCGTAGTCCGAGTCGAGCTGCTCAAGTTTCTGTAGCGCATCGTCGTATCGTTTCTCGGTGAAGTCGGCACTGGCTTCAAGGTAGTGTAAGGTGAAAAGGTTGGGCCGAGCCTTGGCAACGAGAGTGCTGCGTTCGCGCTGGAACTTCTGCTTCTCCTGCTGGGGCATCTTCTCCACGCGCTCTTTCTCCTCCTTTTGCTTTTCAGGGTCGTCGAGCTTGAGTTCCTTCAGGGTAGTTGCTGCCTCGTTGGCCTCCTCGATCCGTCGCTTGATGATCGTGCCGACCACTTCACGCAGGTCTTTGGTGCGGCCCAGACTTTGGTAGCAGGTGGCGAGCTTGAGGCCGAACCTGTGCTCCATCGGCCACTTCGCATAGAGACGTTCGAGGATGATGATGGCCTCGCCGTAGATGCCGCCGTCAATGTAGGCTTGAGCGAGGTTGTAGTCGAGTTCGCGGACGGTCTCATCGAGGGCTTTGGTCTTGTCCTCGTTGGGCTGATCGATGTAGCCGAGGGCGACGAGTTGATCCAGCGCGGCCTTGGAATCGGCGGGGGCGATCTGCTTGTCCGGCGGATGCATTCCATGGTCACCCGCCACCTCGTCCCAGGAGGGGATTCGCTCTATCTCTCCGGGCGGATCGCAATACATGTCCAGCAGCACCTTGCCATCCATATCTTCACCTACTGGTAAGCCGAAGAGGTGGAGCAGCGTGGGGCAGATGTCTAGCAGGTTGGCACCGTAGATTTTGTCGTCGGCTTTGATGCCAGGGCCCTTTGCCACGAAGATGCCAAACTGGCGGTGTTCCACTGCGGGACCGGCGGGTTCGCGTGGGATCGCTGAAGGGCGAAGGTGATCGGGATGAAACCCGTGATCGGACATCAAGATGATAGTGGTGTCCTCTCCGGCCAGGCTCAGGAGCGTGCCCAGCATCATGTCGTGGTAGCGGTAGCCGCCCTCCAGACAGTAGTTGAATACTTTGTAGTCCCACTCGTCGATGTGCTCGCGCCGAGGTGGGTGGTATTTCATAAAGGCGTGCCCGAAGTGGTCGATGGCATCGTAGTAAACCGCCATGAAGTCCCAGGGTTCATTCTGAATGATTCCGGTGGCCGCCGAGTGAATGCTTGTGCAGTCGGCAATGATCTTCATTAGCGATTGCACACGCGGATCTTTCGCCGCCTTGTCGAGATCCTCACGACTCATTCCATCGAGGCCAGGGAGAAATGGGCGCACGTCGTCTTCGCCTAAGTCGGCGGGATGGAGACGCAGCTCAGTGAGAACTTTTTCCAGGCGCTCGGGGTAGACCGTGCCCGGTTGCATCTTCCAGTCCTCGAAGTCCTTTCCCGTGGCACGCTGGTAGTGGTTCGAGACCATGATGCCTTTCGACAGTGGCTCCGCCGGGTGCGATGGCCACCAGCCGACAACGGTTGAGTTGAGATCACTCTGGTTGAGGATATTCCAGACCGCTTTGGTCTTGCGCGAGAGATTGGTCACAGGACGAATGCCGCCGGTGATCGGGTCGGGCTCAGAAAAGCCATGAATGCCGTGCTTGTAGGGACGTTTCCCGGTCGCGATGGACGACCAGAGCATGGGTGATAGAACAGGTTGGAGCGTTGCCAGGTTGCCGGAAATCCCTTCGTTGATCAGTTTCTCCAGGTTCGGCATCTTGCCTGCATCAATGAGCGGATTGATGGCTTTCCAGTCTGCGGCATCCCAACCGATGAGGAGGACTTTCTTGTGTGGTGCGGTTTCGCTCATATGCTTTGAAAGCCACGGGGAATAGCTCACGACATCAAATAAGGCAATGTAAACGCGAAACCGCCCCCGGACAATCAACACGAATTCGCCAATGCGTGGCGCAAATCGTTCTCAGGCCCGCCGCAGTGACCAACCCGCAGCCCGAGTGGTCCACCGACCTGCAGACCTGGCAACCCATCTTTGAAGGAACAGCCCCCGAGAGTGGACGCCATGTGCTACCCGGCACGGAGGCCGAACCGCACCGCCCACGGCTCTGCCAGATGCCTTTGGTCGTTCCGGGGAACCGCTTGCCTGTTATGACTCGGGAGTGACTGGCACGTGACTGGCACTTTACGACTAGCGGCTGTGCAGTTTCTCCGTCCACGTCCGAAATAAAAGAGTTAGTGTTCGCTGAGGGCAGAAACGTAATCAGAGAGTCAACGGATGGTCCGTGCCACATCGTCAAACCCACGTGGAACGTGCGTTCACGCTTTTCAAATCGTTGCATCGCGCAAGGTTAAGGATGCATCAATCGTGCTCGTTGCCGGATTAGTTGCTCTGTTCCCGCAGAATAGTTCGGTTTTCGAGGATTTCGGAGGTTGGCACAGCCCCTGCAGTATGGACGTGTATGCATGAGTCCATAGAACCCGGTAAACCATCACCCAAACTTCCGCCAGCTCCGCCGCCGCCGCAGTCCCCCATTGTGCCGGATGAGCCAGGCCCTGACAAACCGATACCTCAGCCGCCTGGGCCAGCGGGTCCCGAATTGCCCTACCCGGACGATCCACTCCCGGAAGTTCCTGGAAAGCCAGCCAGCCCTCCTACTGCTCCGAAAACGCCGGAGGCATGCCATGATGCATTCAGCGAAACTCCTCCGACCATTGTCGGCCCTTCTCCCTGCGCTCTTGATGGTCGCCCCGGTTGGGATTGGGATGACGGCTTGTTCAAGCGCGCGTATGGGTGAGCCGATGAAGAACAACATGCCCACCCGGCGTTCCGGTTCACGTCGTGTCAGATTTGCATGGGAAAAGGATTTTTCCACGCTTACGGCACTGGATGGCTACCGTCGACTCGTCCGTCGAGTTTGCCGTCTCGCAAATCGATCTCGGCAAGCTTAGCGAGAAGTTTGTCGTTATCGTAGCCCTGATCCTTCGACACGATTTCCCACAGGGCCTGGTTCACCATGGCCAGCTTTTTGACATGCTGGTCGAGTAGTCTCAGCTGATCCCCGATTTCAGCGTTTGGGTCGAGTGGTATAGCTTTCCAAAGGTCGTCGTTCATGTTGTTTTATTCGTTGGTTCGTGTGCTTAGTAGTCGTTATCAGTTATCGAGGCTTCAGTTCCGGGTTTTATGACAGGATTGCGAACTATAACAAGGCTTTCAGAGATCACTGATCAGCCCGAACTCGGAACTGCATTTGTGCCCCTATCCGGTCGACTGTAAGAATGTTTCCGAACCTAATTGCCACTTGAGGAATCCAGATCTTAAGATCGGGGCTGGCTTCAACCGTGAGCTCTGATCCTGGCTGTGTGTTCGCCACGAAGATGAAGACTCTGGTATCACTAGCGCTTATCGAGAGGATGCGAAGCCCGGTGGCAGGGGCGTGCTCGTAGGCTCCAATGTCGATTCTGCCACTGGCAACGCGAGGGAACCCACGGGCATCCGTTGCGGGATTTCCATCGAAAAGCGGGTTCCCGGAATCGCGGGCAGGGCTGCCATCCAGTGTGGCATAGGTTGGGACAGAACCACTATTCAACCGAAGTTCTCCTAGAAGGACCTGCACGTTATCACGATCTTCGGTGCCGTTTAAATCAGGTAGAATCACGTCGCTAAGGTTATATCCGAGAGACACGAATGTATCGTCTTTTCGAGCCAGGGGTGAAGGCAAGTTATCCGACAGAATTGTGTGCCCGAGTTGTGCCCGAGTTCCATTTTTCCAAATACATTGGAAATGGCTCCGCCTATCGTCCCCGCAGTATTGCCTGCGAATGTGCAGTGCAGAACTGTCATCTTTGTTTCAGGAGCTAAACGACTGAGATTGTTAATGATAGCACCCGAATTCCCCGCTCGCAGTATTGCCACTAAAAGTACAGTTTACTATTTCCAAGGGCGATCGATTGAAAATGGCACCACCACTGGAGGCATGGTTTCCCGAAAAAGTACACCTCTCCAGATGCCCACCTTTTCCTCTAATAGCCAACGCGCCTCCTTCGATTCCCGCGCTATTTTCCTCGAAAAGACTGTCAGTAACGGAAAAAAGACCTTGGCTAGCAATCGCTGCTCCAGCTCCGCCTGGTGTTAGACTATTTCGGAGAAACGAACATCGCTCCACTGTTAATAACTCAGCTTTAAATTCGTTGAAGATTGCGCCGTTATCTCCAGTGCCTTGATTGTCGCGAATGACACTATCAACGATCCGCAGAGATCCCTCCCTAGAGTTAGAAATGGCACCAGAACCAAACCGGACAGTATTGCTGTGAAATGTAGCGCCTTCTATTTCAGCGATACCAAGGTTACGGATTGGTGTACTGGTATGATCTCGAAAAACGCATCCTTCGGCGATCACTAGAGTCGCCTCCTCGGCATTGTAGATACTGCCATTGTTTCCTCCATTGATGGCAAACTCTGACCCAGAAACTTCCAGAGTGCCCTCGTTGAAAATGGCCCCGCCATCGCCACTACCTCTGTTCCCCTCAAACATCGAATCACGAATGGTCGCAGTAGAACCTTCTTCGTTGAAAATTGCTCCACCTTTGGATCGGCTAAGGTTGTTGAGGAACTGACAGCGCAGCGCAGTCACACTTCCTCTATTACGAATTCCCGCCACACCCCAATTAGATTCTACCGTATCTCCATCTTCGACCACACAATCTGAGACCGTCAGAATTCCGTTGTTTACGATGGCAGGTCGACGCGCCCGTGAAAGGGTAAAACCACTGATGTTTGCAGCATCATTCGAACGAACTTCGAAGACGGAATGCGTTTCCAGGGCATCACCTGCGTCCAGGATCAACACTTCAGCGCCAGGCCCAATGATCTCCACATCATCAGTAATCGTAAATTGACGTTGCAGCGCCATCGTTCCCGTTACACCTGGCGCAAACACGATCAGGTCGGCTCCAGGAGAACCGTTGGCACTGGAGTGCGCCTCTCTCAGAGTGGTCAAATTCCCCGCTCCATCACCCGCATCACTTGCTGACATTACCGTAAACGTTTCCGCTTGGACTGTTTGTGCAATTACGATGAATACGAGGATGACTGCTGTAAGATATTTAACATTCACTATTTTCGCGATTTCATAAGAAAAGTGACGCTTAAGTTAAAAATTTATCAGAACATTTTACTCCGATCGAGGAAATACGAATTCCTCAGACGCTGGGCTCAATGCGGGGAATTAGTCTGTCCGGGATGCGTCCGGCAACGGTTCCGCCTTCGCTTGATCGCACGGATCGCAAGCTGGCTGCAAACTATCGATCGAGTTGTCGACGCCCTTCGCTTGCCAACGATGTGATCGATTGTCGCCCCAGGATAGCGCGGACAATTTCGTCTTCTTTTTCGTGTCCGGCTATTCATGTTCGAGATCTCGAACAATATTATGTGCAGGGACGGCGCATCAAATCCCGTCAGCACCGCCAGTCAAAACTCGACCTCCAATCCTACTTTGTTCGTCGGGTTACTGCGTGGCTTCGATGTTAGTCCAGTATTCTTGAATATCGCACTTTCGCCAGAAAAATTGCCGTCCTATCCATGAAACAAGAACGCCCTCGCCTCGGGAAGTTCCCTATCCTTCCAGCCGTGGAATAGAAGCATGCACTCAACCTTGGCTCCACTGAACCGGCAGCAGCGGAACGTAGGATACTGCGGCAGAACAAACGCGCTTTGAGCATTTTACATGTCGAAGCCAATAGCCTTCGAGGCATCAAGAAATGCTCCCAGAGAAACTTCTGAAGGCACCAGAATTCGGAAAAACATTTTCTAAAAAATGACGTGCATATAAAGGGGAGTTGCTAATACTCTTGGGCCATGAATCGTGGAGTCTCAGTAGGACGCAATGCTCAGCATTATTGGTGGAGCGCAGGGATGAGGGCAATTCTGTTCACTCTGATCTGGTTCTCAGTCACGGGTAGCGCGCTCCGAGGTCAGATATTTTTGGACCCTGGATTTGACGAAAGTGAGGTCGACGAAAAGGTAGAGTCTTCTGTCTTTGTGCAGGAAGATGAGGATAGCTTCCTATCACTCGATGGCGAACGGGGAGAAGAGATCGGAATTACGATTGATGAGGCCGTGGATCCGGACGAACTCGTTAATCCTCTGTCATTGTTAGAGAAAGAGGAATCGAAGGCATGGTCTAGATACACACGATCCAACAGCGAAGTAAAGGAGGAGGAATTTGAAGGAAGTCTGTCAGGTGTAATCAATCAACCAAAGGCCTCGGGCACGAATGCTGCGCTGCTGATTGTAACTCTAGGATTCGCGGGTGTGTGTATTCTTGGAGTTGTGATCTGGATTCTCGAACATGGCACTGTTAGAAACGTCTCCCAGCAAAGGCGTCGAAACAGACGTTCTTCAACGTCAGACGCTCCTTACTGAGAGTTTTTCCCGATGGCTCTTCCACCCGGAGGGACTGGCATGAGTAGACATCTCGAACCCTGCTCAACTCAACCTGACGAGGCACTTTTTTGACTAAACCAGCTCACGAATGACCTGCCCGTGATCGACGAGGTACTGAGGACGGCCTGTGGGATCGGTGATTGTGACTGCGTGCGGATCAATGCCCATGTTGTGATAAAGGGTGGCGATCACGTCCTGGTAGTGCACGGGACGCGATGTGGCTTCACCAGCATAGCGGTCCGTAGATCCGATGACTTGCCCCGTTTGCATGCCGCCGCCCGCCATAATGCCCATCGCAACGCGCGGCCAGTGGTCGCGTCCGCCTTCTGCATTCACTTTTGGTGTGCGGCCGAATTCTCCCCACGCAACTACTGTGACGTCATTCAGCATGCCTCGGTCTTCGAGGTCGGTGATCAATGCCCACAGTGCGTGGTCGATGATTGGGCCCAGCTGGCGAATTCGGGGAAAGTTCTTTGAGTGGGTATCAAAGTCGCTGATCGAGACGCTGACGCAGCGGACTCCAGCCTCGACGAGTCGTCGGGCAAGCAGCAGTTTGCGTGCGGCAAGTGGGCCTTCGCTGGTGTAAAACGAGAGCTTGGATTCCTGCATCGCTGGTGTGTAGCGAGCGAGGATTTTTGGGTCTTCTTTATCAAGATCAAGTGCCTCTGCCAGGCGACCGGAAGTGAGTATTCCATAGGCTTGCTGATGGAATCGATCCATGGCTTCCATCGATCCCGATGCATCCATTGACCGTTGTGCTGAATCAAGCCCCTTCAGTAACGAGAGGCGGCTGTCGAGGCGGCCGGCGTCAATTCCGCCGCCGAGAGCCAGGTTGACCTGATGGCCGGTGCCGAGCCTTTGCAGTTCTCCCTTCATTGCCTCCTCCAGTTCCCGTTTGAACATATGAGAAATATCCGGTCGGAACGGGCTATAGGCTGGGCCGAGAAATCCCGGGCGGGCGCTATCGCGCACCAGTGGCCGCCCCTGCATCAAGTCGACAAAAACGGGCGCAGCATCAGACGACGAGCTCAACAGGTGGTTCAAGACGGATCCCATTGCTGGTCGGCCACCCACATTCGCGAGATCTTTTGCATCAAATCCTGACTGGCACTGGAATCCGTCATGTTGGCTCGCAGCTCCAACCAGTGACCGCAGGAAGATGAATTTGTCGGCGATTGAAGCCACTTTTGGCATCAGTTCTGTGACATGGAATCCGGGAATTTTCGTCGGAATTGGAGCAAATTCCCCCCGATACTCAGCTGGTGCATCTGTCTTGGGATCAATGAGATCCATCTGTGGAGGCCCGCCATCCAGATGTATGTTAATGATCGCCTTCTGAGAACTGCCAACGCCTGCTGAGGCTTCCAGTTTAAGCAAATCTGCCAGCGTAAGCCCTCCCATTCCCAGCGCACCCGCCTTCAAAAAACTGCGACGGGAAACTCCGTCGCAGTGGCGAACACGCTTTCCAAAGAAATTCAGCACTAGTTCAAGATAAGGCGACAGAGGAGTGATGGCAATCATTGGCTCGCTTGACCAGCGATTCCTTATGGAACTTGTTTGCAAGTTGGTAGTCGATCGTTGACGGAGCTTTCTACGAGAATTTTTTGCAACATGGCGTAGGTTTGAACTACAAATGACCCGCATCACCGAATCCCAGTTGCTCGACTTTTGCACACGTCAGCACGAGATTTTCGACTCCGCAGAGTGGCGGGAATTTTCTGCGGTGGATCGACTTGAGCTGGCGGCCACTGCGCTGTTCCTCTCGGGTGTCGATTGGTTTGGACATCGGGAAGAACTACCCAAGATCACCGCCGAGCTGTTTCCTGATTGGCAAGGCCGGTTCCGGGAGTTGGTGTCGGAAACAAATTTCGACTGCTCGCGCTTTTCGAATATGTTACGCAGACGACCGGTGGATTCGCGTGAATCTAGCGGAGCTATCTGAGGAGATTTGAACTCAGCCGAGACGCCGAAGACTAGGTCTTCTCCCACACCTCAATCACCGACTTCCCAATCTGGTAAAAAGTCAGCGGATCTAGGAATCGTGATGGTGGCACTAACTTCGAATCCCACAGCTTGATCCTGAATCCCCTCTTTCCCCAAGCTCCGCCCGCCCATGAACTCACCCCAGGAAAATTTCCTATCAATTTTCTCCACGAACAACGGGCCGCTCAATTCTTATCGAGATAAATAACCTAACATGTGTGCCGTAAGAAGAAAGTGGCAGGCACGTGACAGGCACTTATGCCTAGCGGCATATTACCCGTGATCCCACATTAGATTCTTCTAAAACCCCCCCCTTATCCATCGACATGGATAAGGTTTTTTTGTTCAGCAGATCGCGCTCAGTTCTCCTGGCCCCCGGCGAGATTCAGGCATTAACTACCCACGAAATCCAGAGCGCCGCTTCCTGCGCTCTATTTCGCCGCAACCCGGAGGAGATCACGCAGATATAAATCGCTCAGTAGGCCCCGTGAGCTGCAAACCGGACGGGCACCTGATTGGATCCAGCGATGGATTTGGCTTAAAGGTAGAAGAAAGTGACAGGCCATTACGACTGTCACCTGCGGGAATGGCAGCCTTTACACGCGTGAAATAAAAACCAGTTGGATGATCGAAAGAAATGATGGACGTGCCAAAGTAGCTTGAGCTTTGGCTCAATCTTCAATCGGCCACGGGTGTTTCAATGTTTTCCTCGCTTCCAGTATCGAGCTTCGGGTAGACTCAGTCGACATCGTTTTCGCCACTTCGGCAGTCGATGGGATCCGTAATCTCCCCCAAAGGTAACGGCCCCGTCTCCATGGCTGCAAGCTCAGCAGTGAGTTAGTGGTGTTCGAAAACTTCATTCAAGAACCCCGTGATCATTCGACCCTATGATAAACATGACCCCGAATCGGGCAGCCAGACTCCTGACTGCAAACGCAATTCTGGTGTATTTGGTATTGCCGCTGGCTACCTCACATTCACAGGAATTGCTACTCCTTGAAGATTTTGAATCGGAAGGCAACGGCACTCGCTATGAGGTTCAAGGCGGGGACGTCTACGAAGTGCAGCGTATAAAGGATGAGCTGGGACTTACTGATCAAGAAGGCCCCATTTATTGGGCGCGCAGCAGTGAGGTATCCTTTGTCGGCGTGCCAGCACCTGCGCTGGACAAGCGAGCGATCCTGGCCTGGCATCACGATATTCCGGAAGCCTCCATTTCCGATGAATTCTTCAATCTCTTCGACGGTGCTGTCGCGTGGCTTGCCGGAAATAAGGCGGATGCGACAATCCTCTTTACCAGCACGGTGGCGGAAGGCGACATCGTCCTGATGGAACACTTGGAAGCCAAGGGATACACGATCATCGAGGATGATGGGTCCAGTGATCTCGACCTGAGCACGTTCGACCTCGCTATCAAGTCCAGCAGTGCGGGAGCTTTTCCCAGCCGCTTCGCTGCATTGGCTGTACCGATGCTCACTTTTGACGGGCCGAGTCACGACGACGAACTTGTGAGTTCGATCGGGATTGTTGTCTCGACCAATATTGGAATGGGAACGATCACCGACAACACGCATCCTGCTGCGGGGGGGCTGGATGGAACATTCAATGTTCTCAACGGCACCTGGGATATCAATTTGGTGGGAGAGGAGATCCCAGGCGATGCAACGGTGGTCGCTCAATTTGAGCGCATCATTCCGCCGACGGTGGACAACCTCGCTACAGTGGACGGGATGATTGATGGCAGTATTCCTTCGTCGAAGCAATCTGGCACGGTAGAGAGTGCTGATTTTATTGGCTCGGCCGGAGCGCTTGGCTCATTCTTCGATGACGCGTCTCTGCCAGGCGACCCTGATGGTGCATTCGGAGTGGTCGCCAAGGGCAAAATGGTTATTGAAACGGCGGGAACCTTCTCGCTGGGACTAGGTGTTGACGACGGTGGCCGACTGCGAATCGATCTTGACCAAAATGGGCTGGATGCGAACGACGATGTGTTCGTCGAAGATGCCATTGGCGCATTTCGCTACATCATCGCCGATGTCATGTTTCCAGCAGGCACGTTTGATTTCGAATGGATTTCCTTCAATTCAGGTGGCGATTTTGGTTCGGAACTTGCCGTTGGTCTCAGTGAAGACGGTGGTGCGCAAGCACCCGTGGACGATTTTGAGTGGGAACTCATCAGTGCTAACAGTGAGCAAGTGAAACTGGAAGGAGAGATCGCAGTCGATGTTCTTGTCAACACCGGTGATGCCGAGACGGAAATCCGTCCCTTACTTGTCGTTATCGAATCTGGAGATAATGGCGGCTCCAGGTTCGGCGGTGGACCATTTGCGGGATTTGAGGGCGACACATTCTTCGCTGGATCTGGCCTGAATAAGTACGATACCGGCACCGGCGAAACGAAATCACTTCTTTTTGAGCCCGTCGACGTCTCTGGCGGCACCGATCTGGAACTTACACTGTCGGTAGGGGCAACGTTCCTGGATTTTGAAACATCGGATCTCCTGGATGTGTATATAGACCCTGACGGCAGTGGCCCTGAGGAATTCAGTCAACTCATTCATTTTACGGCTCCGAGCGGCAATGATAAATTTTTCAACGACCAGGGAACGAACCCGGACAGTCCGACGCGGCTGGGATTGAGGCTACAGGACGTCACCTATGCCATTCCGGATGGCGCGACGAATTTGGTGATCAGAATTGATGCTCTCACAACATGGTGGAACGAGATCGTAGCCTTCGACAACATCAGACTCACTTCTGGAGGGGGAGGCGGTAAGCAAGGAGGCAACGTCATTTGGATCAGTGA
>JBNMNB010000035.1:0-41957 GCA_051270635.1 Verrucomicrobiales bacterium
AGCCGCAGTGCCATTGGCGATGACGTTGCCATGTACCGTCCACGTCGCGAAATCCTCCATGCGGAAGCTAGCCCCTGCATCGATCGTGAGAGAGGCACCTGCCAGAGCGACTCGATGACCGTCCAGATAGTAGGGGGCGGCGGTGAGCGTGCCGCTCGATTCGATGTTCGAGGCAATGTGGACGTGACCACTATTCTGGAAGGTGGTATTCGTGAAGGCTGGAAACGACCCTTTCCCTCCACCGGATTCCAGGCGCCCGATATTGCCGTTGCCTGAGAACGTGCAGTCACTGACCGCGGGGGAGCTACCGCGCAACCAGAGCCCGTAGCCTGCGTTGTTCTCAAATCGGGTGTTAGAGATCGCCCCACCGGAATCCTGATAGAATCTCACTCCGTCTTCTACACTGTGTCGGAAAACGCACTCTTCCATGCTCAACTGCGCCTCGCCGCTGACTTCTAACATTGTATGATAAAAGTTCCCTCCGCCTTCGAATACGCAATGGGTGAAACTGCTCGCAGGAAGCCCGTTGCCACTGCCGTCGTCGTTCGTCAACCGGATCACACGCCAAGGAGAGCCCTCAGTGGCACCGCTAAGAGATGTGAACGTGATTTTCTCTAAAGCGCTGCCGTTGGCGACGATTCGCCCATGTACGTGAAGGGAAGAAAAGTCCAGGAATTGAACCAATGTCCCAGATAGAATCGTGATCGTCGCGTTAGCCACAACCGTCGTGTCGCTAACTTCGTACGGAGAACCTGCCGCATTCCAGGTTACATCCTCCGTGATTGAGCCACTGACCACCGTTCTCGCACTGGCAATGGCAGCAGAGAGCAATGTGAGACTGAGGGATGCGAGGGCGAGGATTTTCGTATTCGAACCAAGGGAGAGCATGGGAGATATTTGTGTTTTGGAAGAGATTCGTTTGGCAGGTCTCGCGTTACCGATCATCTGCGTGTGAGGACAAAGGTGTCACCCACCTGTCACCGTGGTTCATATCGAATCTTGACACGGCCTATGCAGCAGTTGCCCTTGGCAAGCCTGGATTCGGCGACCAAGCCATATCGTCGACGGCGACCGCCAAACTGACGAAATGATCGATCGGAAAGGGTTGTCGTAAATCGACTCGATCGTTCCCCACTGCGTCGTGCCGATTTTCGCGGGCGCGATACAGATGACAGCCCGTTCGCTATCTGGTCACCGGAAAAATGGTCTCACTGTTTAAGAAGTGGAAAGCTCGCGAAGCTTCTCCCAGTGCACTTTTTCGTCATCCGAAATGGAATCAGGAATCTCGATAAGTATGCGTGCGTAGAAGTCACCGTAGTCCGAATCTGCTCCTTTGGGCAGCCCCTTGTCGCGAAGCCGCATTTCGGTGTCGTTGGCGGTCCCTTCCGGTACGGTGAAAGTGATGCGACCGTGCGGGGTCGACAGTGTCTGCCTGGATCCCAGAACCGCATCCCATGGAGGGACTGAGACATCGCATCGAAGATCATGGCCATCGACTACGAAGTCTGGATGGCGCTGTACGATCACGCGGAGAAAGAGATCGCCGCGCTCTCCACCATTGAAGCCCGGTTCGCCGAGTCCCGCGCACCGGATGAGCTGTCCTTCCGCCACGCCTTTCGGGATACGAATACGCACCGTATCGCCAGTGGTGGAGAGCCCCTGCTGGGTCGCTCTCTGAAGCGATAGGACTCGCTCGGCGCCATTCATGATCTCGTCGATCGACACGAGTATTTCTGCCTCGATGTCGCGGCCTCGCATCTGAGGCGGAGGCGTTCCTCCTGGCACACCGCTGGCCTGGCCGAAACCGCCGAAGCCTCCACCCTGCGACCTCCGCCCAAACATCTGCTCGAAGAAGTCTGAGAAACCCGTCCCGTCAAAATGATACTCGTAGGCACCACCCTCTCCCGGTGTACCGCCACCAAATCCCTGAGCACCAGGTGGCGCGGTGAAATTTCCCATGTGCTCCCAGTCGGCACCCAACTCGTCGTATTTCTCGCGTTTATTAGGATCGCTCAAGACCTCGTAGGCCTCGTTCAGCTCTTTGAACTTCTTCTCGCCTTCTACTTCGTCTTCGGCCACGTCCGGATGGTACTTCCGCGCCAGTTTGCGGAAGGCCTTCTTAATCTCGCCCTGAGTCGCAGCGCGCTCGACGCCGAGGACTTCGTAGTAGTCTCGAAATTTGACGGACATTTTCAGGACTCAGGTTGACGGGAATCTGGCTTCATCATTGGGAATGATGGTACAGTATACCCGCTCGAGTACTCCGCATCCTTTGATATCCTGCCTGCCGCAGTTGTTTCTCAAGATGCGCAAACCTTCCGCCAACCCAAGGTCAGCAATAAGTGTATTGTTGCTGTACGATTGCGCCCTGAACGATGTTCCATTGGTTCGAACAAGCACACCCCGTAGTGCAGGCACTGCTCGCGTCCCTCTTCACGTGGGGAGTCACGGCGCTGGGCGCTGCCACCGTCTTTCTCGTAAAAGAGATCCGGCGATGGTTCCTCGATGCGATGCTGGGGTTCGCGGCAGGCGTGATGATCGCCGCCAGCTTTTGGTCGCTGTTGGCACCGGCGATCGAGATGGCGGATTCCCGGGGAGGCTCACCATGGGCCGCCCCGCTGATCGGCTTTCTACTCGGTGCAGGATTCCTTTTCGCAAGCGACAAGGTCTTACCCCATCTCCACGTGAACCTTCGCCCCGAAAAAACCGAAGGGCTGAAGACGCACTGGCAACGGACGCGGCTGCTGGTCCTGGCAATCACGCTTCACAACATTCCCGAAGGGTTGGCGGTCGGTGTCGCCTTCGGTGCCGTGAGTCACGGTCTTCCGGAGGCGACGCTGCCAGGAGCCATCGCACTGGCGATGGGCATCGGGCTTCAGAATTTTCCTGAAGGTGTCGCCGTCGCGATGCCTCTTCGCGGTGAAGGCGTCTCGCGCTTCCGCAGTTTCTGGTGCGGCCAGCTCTCCGCTGCCGTGGAACCGGTCGCCGCCGTCATCGGCGCTGCAGCGGTCGTCCAGGCAGAGCCGCTTTTACCCTACGCCCTCGCCTTTGCTGCCGGGGCAATGATCTACGTTGTCGTGGAAGAGGTGATTCCCGAATCGCAGAGCGGCGGGAACTCCGACTTGGCTACAATGGCTACCATCATAGGATTCGCAGTCATGATGGTATTGGACGTCGCACTCTCCTGAGGGTGCATCAACACATGCGATCGATCGGCCAACGGATGCGAAGCCCAGCTGAGTCTTCGGGAGAACACTCTCTACATCGCCTGAACCGAAGAATGAAAGAAGACACCACATACAAAATCGATTGGACGCCCTACCTGGTCGGCGCTGGCATTGGAATCCTGAGCTGGCTGGTATTCCTGGTCGTGGACAAGCCACTCGGCATGTCGACCGAAGTATCGAAGTTCTCCGGCTGGGTCGTTGGGATATTCGCAGGAAGCGAAGCCGTCCAAGAGAACACCTACTGGGCATCGACGACGCCGAAATTCGGCTACAGCACAGTCTTTCTCATCTTCACGGCAGTAGGAGCATTCCTCAGCGCCCTTGCTGCTAAAGATCTGAAAGCGGAACTGGTTCCACGTGTCTGGGAGAATTTCCACGGCGGCAGCGTCTGCAAGCGAATGGTCGTCTCGTTCCTCGGCGGGGCGCTTCTCCTCTTCGGAGCAAGACTAGCCGGCGGGTGCACCAGCGGTCATGGGATCAGTGGGACGCTTCAACTGGCTCTGTCGGGATGGATCTTCTTCCCTGTCATGTTCGCGTCCGGCATCGGGACAGCGGCGTTGCTATTTCGAAAGCAGAACAACTAACAGCAACCACGAATCACTATGGAACTCCCAATTTCGACAAGCTCAACAGTTGGCCTCGTCCTGGCAGCTGTCTTTGGATCTCTCTTCGGTGCACTGCTCCATCGCGGTCGCGTCACCGACTACAACGTGATCGTAAACCAATTTCGGCTGCGCGATTTCACCATGCTTAAAGTCATGCTCTCCGCTGTGGTGGTTGGAGGTATCGGCGTGACTGCCATGATCGGCCTCGGCTGGGTCGAGGGTTTCCATATCAAGGCCACAAACATGCTTGCATTGGTTCTCGGCAGCGCACTGTTCGGCGCTGGCATGGTGATCTACGGATACTGCCCTGGAACGGGCGTCGCCGCAGTAGCCACCGGCAGGATTCACGCGCTGGTCGGATTCTTTGGAATGATCGCGGGCGGCATCGCTTACGCATTCAGCTTCCCCTGGCTGAAGGCCAACGTGATCAGTGTTGGTGAAATGGGCAAATTACGCCTTACTGATATCACGGGACTACCAGACGCAATCTGGCTCGCAGCTATTGCCGCAGCAGCGATGGTCACCTTCATCTTGATCGAGCGCTGGAGCCGTCGAAACGCACCCTCGCAACAATAGGTATCAACGTCAGTGCTTCCGCATGAAGATCGATCAAAAAATTCAGAATAACTGACTTTGAAATGAATCGTTCGTGCCACCATTTTGCAGATGAGGCAGTCTCATCTCTCAATTTAACATGCCCCAACTGCCCCAATGGGGCTACGTAACAAAGCCCGGGGTTGCGAGGCACGAGCTACCCCGGGAATATGATCGTCATGGATTCCAACCCCAACGGGGTTGTGTCCCGGCAGCAACAACGATCCACGGCTCCTCGGACACAACCCCGTTGGGGTAGAGGGGCATGAGGCGTCAGGATCCCGGGGTAGCGCCACTAGCGCAACCCCGGGCTTTGGGACGAAATCCCGTTGGGATAATGAGAGGTAGGGCGAGATAGGGCGGGGTGAATTCGGGCACGCAGGATGGAATCATACACATCATACCGATTGCTATAAATAACGATAATTCTGATAATTACGAATTAGTGCACTTTATCCGCTTGGCCGCTTGGTGTGATTAATTTCCCATAATTTCCATGCATTTTAATACGTTAGCTCTGGACGAACTCCAGGCGACTCGGGAAAAACTTGGTCCGATTCCATTTAAGCTTTCAGAATCAGACAGTCAACCGCGACGGATGCACACGAGAATCAAGAATCCCGCACGATAGTGAGTATCTTGAAGGTTCTTGGAACGGTTACTGATAAGACGCGTCCGTTACTTCGGGTCTCGGATTCTAGTCGTTCGCCATCACACTTGATGGCGGAAGTTGCGGCGAAGCTTCCGTGCAGGACGACTTCGTATTGATGGTAGTGCGGGGTGAAGTTCCCTTCTTCCGTGCGTGTCACCAGCAGCCGTGAAGCATCGCCGTCGACGATAAATTTTTGCAGGCAAAATTCGCCGTCTCGATAGCCGTAGCCGTCCCCTGCATCATCGTAGAGGACGCTCTCTCGCACGACTGATCCATCGTAGACGTGCAGCTCCCGCACGGGAGATGTCGGGTGGCTGGTTGACTGACGCACGGGATCCATGGGCAGGACGCTGCAAGCTCGCACGTAGAGAGGAATGCGCTCAAGCGGCGCGGTTGCCCACACTTCGTCACGGCCTTGTTCGGGATTGTCGTTCCAGAAATCGAGCCACTCCCCTTCTGGCAGGTAAAGCCAGCGTCCATCCGTCTTAGGCTGCGAAATTGGACAGACCAGTAAATGATCACCTACGCCAAATTCTTCGGCGCGATTGTGCGTGTCGATGTCGGCAGCATCGAGCGAGAACAGTGATCTGAGAAACGGATCGCCGTTGGTCGAATGTTGCCAGAAGGTGGTGTAGAGGTAAGGCAGCAGTCGGTAACGCAGCTCAATGAATTTACGGGAAATTTTTGTCAAGCGCTCGCCGAATGACCACGGTTCCTGGTCGCCCTGATCTCCAGACGAATGGGTTCTGCACAGCGGATGGAATACTGCCATGGCCAGCCAGCGGACGTAGAGTTCGCCATTCGGTTGCTCAATAAAACCACCAATATCCGAGCCGACAAAACTCATACCCGACATGCTCAGTCGCTGGCACTGAAGGTTGGCAATGCGCAGATGCTCCCAGCTGGCAACATTGTCTCCGGTCCATCCTGAGCAGTAGCGCTGGGTTCCTGCGTAAGCAGAACGGGTGATCAAAAACGGCCGCTGCCCGCCGTTGAATCGCTGCACTCCATCGCAGGAGGCGCGCACCATTTGCATGCCATAAATGTTATGTGCCTTGCGATGCGAACACGGATTACCATCGTAGTCGTGGCGGACGTCCCGTGGAAAGGTTCCCATCTCAAACACCGCAGGTTCGTTCATGTCATTCCACACGCCGGCTACCCCATCATCAGCAATCAATTCCTTGAACAATCCCGCCCACCAGTCGCGCACATCAGGTCGGGTAAAGTCAGGGAACACACATTCCCCCGGCCACACAGATCCCTTCATCAGCGGCCCATCTCCGCGGCGACAGAACAGATCTCTCGCCTTTCCTTCGATATACACGGGATAATCCGGATCAATCTTGATGCCTGGATCAATGATCACCACAGTGCGAAATCCATCTTCACGGAGATCCCCTATCATCTTCGCTGGCTCGGGAAATGTTTCACGATTCCATGTGAAGCAGCGAAAGCCATCCATGTAGTCGATGTCCAGGTAGAGCGCGTCACAGGGAATCGACAACTCACGGAATTTAGCCGCAAGAGCTCGAAATTCCTCATCGGACCTGTAACTCCACTTACACTGGTGGTATCCCATTGCCCACATCGGCGGCAATTCGTGCTTGCCTGTCATCCAGGAAAAGCGTCGCACAACATCGGCAGGCTCCGGCCCGGCGATCATGTAGTAATTCATCTCGCCACCCTGTGCCCAGAAGCTGACCACTGTTTTGCGTTCATGCCCGAAGTCAAAGAACGAGCGGAATGAATTATCAAAAAAGACGCCGTAGGCACCACCCGCGTGAAGTCCGATGTAGAACGGAATGTTTTTATACAGTGGATCCGAGTCCTTACCGTAACCGTAGGTGTCCGATCCCCACAGCTGGACGCGCTTCTTGCGCAGGTTCAACTCGCACGATTTATCTCCGAGTCCGTAGAAGCACTCGTTGCCGTGAAGCTTTTTGCTCATCTTCACGATCTCGCCGCCGTAGTCGTGGTGATCTTCCCAGTGGAATCCCTTCTCTTCTTTTAGCAATGGCTTTCCGTCTGGGCGCAATGCATGCACACGCAGTGGTGATTTCTGCACTACTACTGTCAGAGCATCCGTCTTCAAATTCCAGCCATCCGTGGTCTCATCCACCTCAGGGACGACAGGATCACGCGCCGGCAATTCATCAATTGCATAGGAAAAATCTGTACCAAACTCACCGTAGCAGGCATAGCGCAGGCGAACGATCTCCGCCGTTAAAAAGCTAATACGAAGCGCCACCTTGTTGTCCGTCACGAACTCGATCCAATTCACCTCGCGGCTCATTAAGACGACATTCGATGGAAAATTTTCATTGCCCGCCTTAGCCGCGGCCAAATCGTTTTCCATGTAGTTTCCTTGTGGTTTATTAGGATCTTCAGCCATAGATGAAAGGCGGGAACATAGCGGTCACAAGTGATCGCGCAACACGACCTTTTTGCGCAACCGTCATGCCATTCGTGCGCGTTTTCTTGTAAATTTGGTAAATGAGAACCGAGGTAAGCGTATTTCTGCGCCACAGACACGCATCTTGGCATAGGCTATGCTCTGAGGAGTTCTGACTGTGGTGAGCAGTCGTTCCATTTTTCGTTATCTCAATTGCACACTATGAAAGTCCTTATGCTCGGGTGGGAGTTCCCCCCCATCATCAATGGCGGCCTTGGCATCGCCTGTCTTGGGATGGGCAAAGCACTCGCAAAACATGTCGATCTCAGTTTTATTCTACCAAAAGTTGATCCCAACTTCGTGGTCGATGGAGTCAGCCTGACTGGGCTCGATCACTTGCCGCTGTCACAGGCGCGTCAGATCACTGAGGAAATGGAATCTCCCAGTGAAGCGAATATTGAGACGTTCGCTACGGTCGATCGGATCGAGGCAGATTTGCTGCCCTACACAGACGGAAATGCGGCCGCGATGGAATCGATTGCACAAGAAACGGCACGCCGTCGCGAAGTTGCGATGCAGTCTTCCAGCGCTGCCACATTGCCACCCACGCGCACTGCAGCCGCCCAGATTCGTTACGGCACGGACAGTATCGAGCCATTCAAAGCGGGCGACCTTTATAGTGACGACGTATTTGAGAAAGTCACCGCCTTTGCCAAGGCAGCGGCCATAATTTCCGACACTCGCGACTTTGACATCATTCATGTGCATGACTGGATGACGTTTCCTGCTGGCGTCGCCATCAAGGAACGCACCGGCAAGTCGCTGGTTCTTCACGTCCACAGCCTCAGTTACGATCGCGCAGGACCGGATAGTCGTGGCTGGATTTTCGATATCGAAAAATCCGGCATGGAAGCTGCGGATCTCATTATTCCCGTGAGCGAATATACCGGCAACATCGTCACCGGCCACTACGGCATCGATCCCGCTAAAGTTGTTCCCATTCACAATGGTGCCGAGTCCGTCGCACCCTACCGAACCGAGAAGGCATTCCCGGAAAAATTGGTATTGTTCCTCGGGCGACTAACCGCTCAGAAAGGACCTGAGTTCTTCCTGGAAATCGCCGCTAAGGTTTTAAAGGAGAATCGCAACGTCCGCTTCGTCATGGCAGGAACTGGCGAGAAATTGAGAGCTTTAATTGAATACGGCGCTTACCATGACGTCGGCGATCGCTTCCACTTCACTGGATTCCTCAACAAGCAGAAAGTGAACGAGCTCCTGTCAATGACCGACGTTTACTGCATGCCATCCGTGTCCGAGCCATTTGGCCTTTCTGCACTGGAAGCGGCGCAATATGGAATCCCGGCGGTCATCTCAAAACAGTCCGGCGTGGCCGAAGTACTGACCCGATCACTGCAGGCCGACTACTGGGATATTGACCTCATGGCGAAGCATATCGTCACCCTGCTCAACGACGACGACGAATATCAACGCGTGGTCGATGCCTCACTCGAAGATCAGAGAAACTGCACCTGGGAAGTCGCAGCAGAACGCATTGTCGAAGCCTACGAAACACGATTGGGAATTGACGTTCCGCTCTAACATCATGCCCAATTTATGCCTTTACTTTCAGGTTCATCAGCCGATCCGCCTGAAGCCATACACGTTCTTCGATATAGGTCGAGATCCCTTCTACGAGGCAGACGATCTTAATCGTGACATTCTCAACAAGGTCAGTGACAAATGCTACATCCCAGCGACCAGGCTCCTGCTGAAACTGATACGGCGGCATCCTGAATTTCGCATCGCGTTTTCCCTCAGTGGAGTCTTTATCGAGCAAGCGGAGCATCATCGACCGGATGTCATCACCCTATTTCAAGAATTGGTCGCCACAGGCAATGTCGAGCTGCTCGCAGAAACGTATTATCACTCGCTGTGCTTTCGCCATTCTGGGAAAGAATTCGCGCGCCAGGTCACCCTGCACGACCAGAAACTCAAAGACGTCTTTCACATCGAACGCCCGCGCGTTTTCCGCCACACTGAATTGATTTACTTCAATGAACTGGCGCACTTTGTCGAAGGCCTCGGCTATGACGGAATGATGGCCGAAGGTGTGCCGTCCCTGCTGGAAGAACGTTCCCCCAATGGCGTTTACTCAGCACCCAATGTCACCCACTTGAAAACGCTGACGCGGAACTGCCGGTTGTCCGACGACATTGCGTTCCGTTTTGGCAATCCACATTGGGATGACCATCCGTTGACCGCTGAGAAGTATGCAAGATGGGTCGCCAGCGAGCCCGGCGAGGTCGCCAATGTGTTCATCGACTACGAAACCATCGGCGAACACAAATGGACAGAGACTGGCATTTTCGATTTCTGGGAAGAGCTGCCGGATGCGATGGCGAAAGAAGGTGTTCCCTTTGTGACACCCTCCGAAGTGGTCGACACCTGCAACAGTCTCGGCATCTACGATGCTCATGCTCCCACCTCTTGGGCGGATACCGCTAAAGATCTCTCGGCCTGGAATGGCAATCAAATGCAGACCGAGGCAATCAGGAAAATCCTCAAGCTGGAGACAAAAGTGAAAGCCATCGGTAATCCCGACCTTCTGCACCAGTGGTCAAAAATGCAGACGTCCGACCACTTTTACTACATGTGCACAAAGGGCGATGCGGATGGCGACGTTCACAGCTACTTTAATCCCTACTCATCGCCCTACGATGGCTACATGTTTTTCATGAACTCCCTGTCCGACTTGCAAGTTCGAGTCGACCACCTGACTCAGGCGAAACTGAAATCGTCCTCAGGATTCGACTTGGAAACAAAAGTGTAACTTTGACCTTCCGCAGTGATTCCTCTAGTATCCCCATCGATGAACCACTTAAAAACTACTCTCACTATTTCTGCATTCGCAGTCACCGCAGCATTCCTGACTTTCACTACAGTCGCACCTGAAAGCGCTTCTGCCCACTGCCAGGTGCCCTGCGGCATCTACGACGATGCCGGAAAATTCACAGAACTCGAGCAACACATTGCCACGGTCGAAAAAGCCATGACCCAAATCATCGAGCTTTCTGCCAAGAGCGGTGAAAATCAGAATCAAATCGTTCGCTGGACAATCAACAAAGAATCCCACGCCCAGAAAATTCAAGACGAAGTCTCCAGTTACTTCCTGGCCCAGCGGGTCAAGCTGCCAGCAGCAGGCGACGACAAAAATGCTTACTTCAGCCACCTCGTGCTACTGCACGAGGTCACGGTCTACGCAATGAAGTGCAAACAAACTACCGACGTCGCAAACGTCACCGCTCTCAAGAAAAGCCTTGCTGCCTACAAAGCCGCTTACTTCAAGAAGTAATATTTTCACAACCGCTTGAATTAACTGAGCAGCGACGCGCCCCGATTGCGTGTCGCTGCTTTTTTGTGCCTCTTATATTTCCTGCTCCCGAAGAAGGCTCAAGTCCCCAACCAATCAGCGAAATCTGCGGATCGATTTCTCATTCCCCCCCATCCACCGTTCAGAGTTGCGTCCCTCAGCTTCCCCGATTAAGCTTGCGGCATGAAGGCAGTGGACTCCGCAATTGGCTCACTTGGCCCAGTTTCATGGACGAATATGAGTAACGGCATTGAGAAAGTTCGACAGCGACTGCTAAAAGCCGCCGAAACTCTCGATGCCGCCGGCATCGACTATGCGGTCATCGGCGGTAATGCGGTTGCCGCCTGGGTCTCACGCGTCGACGATTCCGTGGTTCGCAATACCCGCGACGTCGACTTGCTGGTGCGTCGTGAAGACATGCCAAGGATCAAAATCGCCATGGAAGCTGCGGGTTTCAAACACCGTTCTGAATCGATCCTCGGTGGCAAGGGAATCATCGAAATGTTCCTCGACGGCCCCGGCACAAAAGCGCGCGACGCCGTGCACCTGATTTTTGCCGGTGAAAAAGTGAATCCCGATGCGCTGGAGGCATCTCCAACTGTCGATGCCATCGATCCACAGGCCGAAGACTTCCGCCTCCTCGATCTTGAAGCACTGGTGACGATGAAGCTCACGGCTTATCGACGCAAAGATCAGGTGCATCTCCTCGACATGATCGAAATTGGCCAACTGGACGAAAGCTGGCTCGACCGCGTGCCACAGTCCCTCCGCGACCGCCTCCAGGCACTGCTGGACGACCCGGACGGTTGAGGCACAATCGTAACTGGTAAGGCATTCCAGGCGATCTGATTTTCATCCGCAGATTTCACGGATGATTGTGCATTAATCGAACTCACCCGCTGGTCATAAGTTTCGTTCGGAATAACCAGCGGCCCATTCCTGCTCAGTCGAAGACGACCGTCTTGTTGCCGTAAACGAGAATACGATTTTCGAGGTGCAGGCGGACGGCTTCTGCGAGCACAAGCTTTTCCAGGTCTCTGCCCATTCGCATCAGATCTTGAACTGATTTGCGGTGGCTGACTGGACGCACGGCTTGATGGATAATCGGGCCATCATCCAGAACTGGAGTTGCATAGTGTGCAGTAGCCCCAATAATTTTCACTCCGCGTTCGTGGGCCTGATGGTACGGCTTTGCACCGGCAAATGCGGGTAGGAACGAATGATGGATATTGATCACCGGTACCTTGCAGCCTTCTAGAAATGAGTCGCTCAAGACCTGCATGTAGCGCGCCATGATGATCAAATCGACATCATTTTGCTGGAGAATTGCCAACTGTTGCGCCTCAACAGTCGCTTTCGTATCTTTGGCAATCGGCGTGTGTGCGAATGGTAGTGAGTGGCTGATGGCAACTGGCTCCAGAGTGCGATGATTTCCCATCACAACAGCAATCTCGCAAGGCAAATCGCCCGCATTCCAATTCTGCAACAATTCGTAAAGCGCATGCCCTGCCTTCGACACCATGACTGCCACTCTGGGACGATCAGATGACAATGCCGTCTGCACTTTCATCCCCATGCCAACGGCTATCTCGTGAAACGCATCGGCCCGCTCACTGGCAGCGCTTTCATCATTGTGAACCCACTCGACTCGCTGGAAGAAAATCCCCTGCTGGGCATCGTGGTGCTGATCAGCGTGAAGAATACTGCCACCATTTTCAAGGATCCAGCCAGCCACACGGGCAACGATACCCGGTCGATCTGGCCCGTGTAGAAGAGCAACGATTGAAGTCTGCATAGAGATTACAGCAAAGGCAGTATCCTACCGAGGGATTCTCCAGGTATCACGGACGAATCCCGAGATTCTCATGTAGCCACTGTGCTGCCCATCCGAGGGCACCCATTCAAGCTCTACAACCGGAAAGTAGACTTTATTCCATTTGATTCGGGCCTCCATCTCACGCCCAACAACAGAATTCGAATCGGCATAGGCATACTGACTTGGATCCGTTGGCAGTGGAGATGAGACCTTGAAACACAATTTATTGTTCAATGCGCTCGCGTTCCCTGAACCCTCTGGAGCAAAGTGATGACTGCGCTTCAAAGTAACATAAAACGATTCGGGAATGGATGGCTGCGCAGTGTAGAATTTCTCCAGCAAGCGATCTTTGCATTGAATGTAGGCTTCCCAGTCCACTTTATAGCCATCGCTGGTCTGCTCGATCGAAACCGGGAAACCTTCCGGGTGATCAGCAGAAATAACCTTCAAAAGATAGGCATTTCTGTCAGTGCCAGGCACGGTCCCAGCATTGACCAGCTCAATCGCCAGTGCCTCTGATGGCGTGATTCCTGTGCTTCCATAATAAAGCTTCATCACCTCTTCTGATGCTGCCGAATCGTGTACCCAATGGGCGGCCTCTTCTGTCGAGCTTGAAAGCAGCAGTGAATTCACTACACTTTTCGCATTCTCAAATTCTCGCACAATGGGATCCACCATGCCATTCGCCATCTCTTCGTGTTGAATAGAGTCACTGCTAGCCGGAGCACCTTGCCCGGGAATATCACCCGCTGGCAGAATTTGAACAACTGCATCAGCAGGAATCGATACGGTGTCTACAGGATCCTCATGGAAAGATTCGAACGGCGGAACGACTCCAGCCGCAGGTGGTGCCGTGGTTTCTGGCAGTCCTGAATCCGAAACCTCGTTTGCCGCGCCATCAATATTCGTTGGCAATACGTTCGACGGCACCGCCAGAGGATCATTGCTGGGCGTCATTTCTGGAACATACATTGCAGAGGATGCCCGATCAATGGCACTCATGATCATCGGTTTGACCTTGTAACCAGCGACAGCTAACCCACCAGCCACGATAGGAAATGAAAGGATCAATGCCTTGCGTCCCAAGCCACCTTTAGAGGGATTTTTTGCTTTTTTAGCCTTCTTTTCACGCTTGTTCTTCTTTCCCTCCTCAAGGCTCAATGCCGCCACAGGAACTGGCGTCTTCTCACCATCGCTTTCGATGATGGATCCCTTCGCTTCCTTAGTAGTCACCTGTTGAGATGCCGCAACCAACGACGCATCAGGAGAAACGCCCGTTCCCTTCACTGGAGTCGATTCGCCTTTTCGCCACTTGGGCTTCAACTTCTCCGAAGAGATTGCGGGCGCACTGCTGTCAGCCTCCACTTGCGGGCTTGCGGGCTGACTCACGGGCGTTGACGTCAGCGCTTGAAAGGGAGCATCAACCGGCTTCTCTACTTTCTCTGGAGATGCAGCTTTGGACTCTGGTGTCCCCGGCTCTTCCGCTGTTGTCTTGGGAGCAGCAAAGGGATTGAAAGCCGCTTTCCCAGGTGCGGCTTCGGGTATTGCAGGGGGCTTCACGGGTTCCCCACCAGCTGGAGCCCCCACTAGTGGAGGTGGCGACGCCTTCCCTGCAGAAAGCACGGGCTTTGGCGACGTCATAAACGGGTTTGGCCCCTGGGTTGGCACGGGCTTTGAAGCTGGCGGTGACTCAGCAGGAGGAAGTGCCTGTGCATCCCTGGGAACTACTGGAACGGTAGCGGCCTTGAAAGCATTTCCGGTCTGCGGCGGCGTAGCCGTTTCTGCCGGAGCTGCTGCTTCCTGTTTTGCTACAGGAGAATTACCGGCCGATTTGAACAAGCGAGACATCGCAGCAGCGCCATTCGGGTCAATGGTCTGCGGTGCAGAAAGTGAAACCGCTGCGGCAGCAGGATTTTGCTCGGGAGTTGGTGGCGCAGAAGCAGGAGGCGTTGCCGATTGCGATGGTGGCGAAAGAGTTTTGGCAGTGCTCACCTCGCCAGCAGCTACCGGAGGAATTGCAGCAAATAGCGCAGGTTTGGCAACTCCTGGTGCACCAGATTCCGAAAGCTTCGCCATCGCAGCAAAAGCAGCAGGCACCTTCTCTTGCTTTTTCGCAGGAGACAATGCTGGCGGATTCCCTTTTGCCGGATCTGTCGCTGGCGATGAGGGCTTCGCAGCCGTAGGAGTTACCGCCAATGCTGGAGCTGTCGGAGTGGCTTGCGCCCTTGGTGGTGGCTTGCTGGCTACTGGGGGCGTGAGCGGTAGCTTGTTCAACCCCAATTTTACAGGAGCAGGAGTTCCCGGGGCCTTAGTAGCCGGACGGAACAACGGAGGCTTGGCAACACTATCTTCGCCCGCCGCAAGCTTTGACGCTTCCGGCGCTTTCTCCGTATCCGCTTTTGATGAGGGAGGCGCAGCGGCTGCAGAAATCGGAGCTGATTTCGCCAGTCCTCCAGGCATCATTGACTGAGCCGCGGGTGACGCCGCGGGCTTCACAGGAGGACTCGATTCTTCTTTGAAGACAGTTGATGCAGGAGCAACAGGAATAGATGAGGCATCGAAAGTTGGCGCTTTCGGGGGCTCAACCGTAGATTCTAATTTTGCAGGCTCCACCACTTCACCGTCGTCTGATTCCTTTTCAGGTTCTTCGGTCGGCGCCATTTTCCGATCAACGACAGGGGGCGAACTACTACGGTCAATGGCGAGTTTGGACGCCCCAGTTGATGCGTCGCTTTCTGGAACCCCAGGAGCACTAAGGACAGCATCATCGTCATTTTCGTTTTCAGCAGTGCGGCCATCACTGAGAGTGGTCGAGGGCGGACGACTCCACAGCGATTCCACAACCGTCGCGGTATCCCCCGTCTCCTTCGCTTCCGCTTGAGTTTCGGGCGCAGATTTCACCGATGAAGCAGCGGTCGCAACAGATGCAACTGGCCCAGCCGGTGCCGAAAAGAATGGATTTGCCTTACCCAAAGCAGGTTTCGAACTGACTGCACCGGACGCCAATGAATCTCCAGCATCGGCACCACCTATCGTGGGCTCGGATTTCTTGACGCTCGAGGGATCTGCACTGGCAATGTCGGTATCGGGCTTGGCAGATAGTTTGACCTCTGGGGCGAAGGCAGAATTCGGCTCTTCTGGCGCAGGAGCGGACAGTGAAGCCGGTTGAATTTCGAGTCGAGGTGGCGTCGACTCCGCAGCAGAACCTTTCGCTTCCGGTGGAGCGACCGGCCGGCCCTTCACTTCTGGACTAGCCTCGCCTTTCTCTTCTAATTCCTTTGGCGCTTCCTCCTTCGGTACTTCCTCCTTCGGTACTTCCTTTGCTACTTCCTTTGGCTTCGATGGAAATGATGGCGGTGCCTGGCCTAAGATTACTTTCGGCTTGACCGCAGGCTCGATCTTCTTTGTCTCAATAGATGGAACTGCAGGTTTAGCGGTTGCTGGCTGATCGAGCGGCGGCTTTTCCTGAACTACTTTAGCATCTTCCAAGGGTGGAGCAATGGGAAGATCCTCGACCTTGGCGGGAGAAGGCTGTTGCTTCGCTTCCGCTTCTTTGTGTAACTGTAAGGGTTCCTCAATTTTCTCTGGAGTTGCGACTTTCGCTGGTGGCAGCTCTGCACTCGGAGTCTTTTCAGTTTCATCCGTTGATGAAAGTGAACTCTCATCGTCGTCCTCTTCCTCCAGCATGAGATACTCATCGAGCACATCCTGCAGTGATTGCGGCAGTCCACTGGATCGTCCTCCCGCAGCCAACTCAAGGAGCAACTCTTTCTTCGCAGCGGCTGTAGCAGTGGCACCAGCAGTTGCAGTGCTCTTTATCAATCCACTCGCATCTGCCTCTGCCTTCAAGGCGATCTCAATGCCTTTACGATCAAGCGTCTTGTTGCCTCGAAATAGATGCGGGCCAATCTTCTCCGCATTTGCACCGACCAGTGAACCAATCGTCACCCCGACACGAGGAGGAACTCCAAGTAAACGGCTCGCGAGTATGCCAACCGCTCCACCCAGAGCAGCTGCCAGCAAACGATTATTTGCTCCAGAGGGGGATGCCTCCGGATCTGCAATTTCGTTCGGGCCAGATGTGTGTTCTTGGTTCAAATCCATGAGATTAGGATGACTTTATCTATGATCGCTTTATTGCAATTAACTGAAGGAATCAAAATAATCAATAATTCCAAACAATTTTGAGAACTTAAGCAACTCATTCATTGCAAAAATTACACATAACCAATTGATTACGAGTTATTCACATCAAAATCAAGGGTGCGGTTTTTTTTACCAATCTTTCTGAGATCCTGGAGAGTATCTGGCGGAAAGATGACCTGACAGTGCAAACTTGTTTAAATCAATTGGCAGGAGTGCCATCTGGAACGGCTGACATGCGCCAGAATTTCGGTCGCGAAAAATCCGATGTATCCAATGCGCTCGCGCTTAAGGCATCGAGCCGCAGTTCCAGAGAACGCCCCTTTCCATCCGCCTCTATTGGCCAGGGAGAATTGTCGTCATACTCCAGCTCACAAAGCGTAGTATTGCCTCTGCCAGACTTGAGCCGAATTCGTTCGCCACTATCGCTGAGAGCATCTCCGGTCTGCCATTCACCAAGAACCGGTATCCTTTGACCGTAGCGCAGCCCGAACGCTTTCACATTTCTAACAATGACCCATCTTTGCCCTGCGTCCAATCTGCTGCCATCAGGAAAGGTGAAATGAATTCCTTTTGTAAACCGCGCACCGCTCAAGTCGACTGGCACATTGTCACGATTAAGGATTTCGACCCACTCAAAGTCCTTGGTCGAAAATCCGGCGCGGGATTCAGAAGCAGTCGCGGGGCGTGGATGGTAGTGAACTTCTGAAATCACGCAGCTTGCAGCTAAAGCAGTCGATGTCGCAACAGAACACGTAAACTCGAAAGGTTTTGACCAATGGGACCATCGGCCATCTGCATCACCATGGCGCACCCGGACACGACAGAGGTCATCCTTCTTTGCGACGTTAGAAGGCAGCGCAATCGATTCCTCAAATGGCGCGACTCCGCGATAAGCCCATGCCGCATCCCATTCGTATTGCCGTCTACTTTTAAGGGGATCAATGATTCGCTTGGGAGGAGTGATCACAGCTAAGCGCCATTCGATGGAGGTGAATGCACTTACGTCAGGGCTTGCGTATTCGCTTGAATCAAATCGAAGTGCGTCCACTGGAAAGCCTGATCCTCCAGAGAATTCGATCCGCGGCGTAGTGGGAATGTGAGGATCAGCAGAACGTTCATCCAGATATCGGGCTCGCCCGCCATGGCCGACCGCACCTCCGGCCCATTCCCCGCCATACCATGCAAACCGCTTCATATCCTCAACCTTGGCCTCCACTGTCCCGTAGTTTTCTCGTCCGTCCTCCCAGTTCCCCTGCCACCAGCGATCGTAATCCGCCTGCGCAAAGTCACCAATCGTGCGCATCAAATCATCAATCATTGGATTAAGCTGATCCGACTGCCATACAATATCGCGAAACTCCCGGAGCCGATTTTTTTCCACCAGTAGTATTTCCTCCTGACGATAAACAGCGCCGCTGACACAGTCAAATCCGTAATTCCAACACGGTCCCCATGTATCATCGTGGTCGTAAGGCAGGAGCCACAGCTTGCCTTCCCGCACCTGTGCATCTGGCGCAAAGTAGTAGACCATATTTTTGTTCGCACCGGGCCAGAAATCGTAATGACGCACCGCTTCCTTGACCGCAGAGAAGTTCGCCCACTGATCGATATCTACCCTCCTCCTGATCCATTCCGTCGACTGATGATCAGACAAGTCATACTCGATCCCATCGTAATCACTGAAATCATCGACTGCATCTGGCGCAATGTAACGCGCCTGCGATTCGCCGCCCCACACACCGTCGGAAAGCTTATAGAGATTCCCTTTCTTCATTCCGTGCTGAGAAAGAAATCGCTTATCGTAGTGTTCCTGAGCAAGCATCATTCCCCAGAAATCTCCCGAAAATTGATCTGCAGCTTCCTCTACATCATCAACCACGCGAAAATGAAACCAATGGGTATGCGGCGCAGGAATTCCCATCAATCGCCAGAGCTGTCCATTGATGCTGTCCACAAGACCAAAGTTTCCTACCATCCGATTAGAGAACATCTTGCTGCACTCCAGGACACGCCACTTTTCCTTGTAGCGTTCTCCCAATTGATCCCTGGCGGCAAAATGGTGCCCATCATTGAATTTGAATTTCATCGACCGCTTGCCACTCCCCAGGTAACGACCATTGCCACCGCGAAGCCGATAGCGAATGTGGTCGTAGACGATTCCATCGTAAACCAACGCACCTTCCCAATTGTAAACCTTGCTGGCTTCAGAGCCCTTGTTCAACCTTTGCTGCGGACGGTATCCCATGCAGGCTTGAATGTCCTGCTTGCGGGTGAGTAGCGCGTAGACAGGCAACTTAGTCAACTTCGATGACGCGTGGATCTTCCCTCCACCAGGCGATACTGGCGCGGTATAGTCTGGAACTCCATCACTGACATAGCACGCGAAATTGAGTGACGGATCGCCCATTTGAGGTGCCCTTACAATGTCACCATTTTCAGCTTCGACAAAGATTCGATAGCGCAACAACGTGCGATGCAGCTGCCCTGGAATCCTGCCGATGAATTCGCCAGGAGAGGATTCCTCCATCAAAACAGTCACCCAGGCTTCATCCTCCTCAAATACCGGATTCTTGATCGGACGCAACGTTCCGTCGTAGAAACGCCGTCGCCCGTAGCCGTGGCTTCCGTCGATCTGCTGTGCGTTCCAGGCAGGAATAAACTCGCCGGGTGCCACAATTTGGTAGCGCAACGTGGCTCTAACATTTCTATAATCTTCTGAGATGATACTTGCGGTCACCTGCACCGGAGTGCCGCTTGCTGGCACCTTTGGCGTATGCGCCACGGCAGCGACTATGGGCAGAACCGTCTCTACAGAGGAATCGTTCATTGCCCCCGGAGTCGCGCCGAGTGCCGCGTTCGACTCGCGCCACGCCCCACCCTCACGGTTATCGGCGTCTGGATGAATGAGCTCAAGTGATGCCGCTCGCCCAGCCGCATCCGGCTCCTTGAACAGCAGCTCCTGCTGCCCTCTTCTACCACCAGCAACCGGCCATGGAAAACCATTGCCAAATTCGACCTCATCGACCTCATTTGCCTGCGCATTCAGAATCCGCAGTTTCTCGCCGTCTCCACTGAGACGTCCCGTCCAGGGTCCGAAACAGCGCTCAATCGGAACAACCTGGAAGGTTTGTAAAAGAGCAGTTGGCGAAAGAGCGACTACCGCATAAGCGCCGGGCCCGATCGACGCCCCACGAGGAAAAACATAGTGCACACCTCCCGTTAATTGCCAATCCGAAAGGTCGATTTTCGTCTGAGTGTGATTGTAAATTTCAACAAATTCAGCGTCTTTCTGGTGATCTGCTGGACTCGCGAAGATCTCGGAAATAACAACAGAAGAACCTGCCACAGCAGGGCCAAGCTGCAACAGCAACCCGAAAAACAGTATCACGCCCATGATTCTGTGCACCTTATGCACAGAACTGATTTCATGATGTGACGGCGGATTCATAACGACTTGGGTTCTGATTGCATTGCAGATTATGCAGACGAATACCATCCAATAAATCATCCGATAAATGATTGCCCCGCTTCACCCTTGTCCACAAGGATGGTTTCACGCTATTGCTTGTCCATCATGCTTCCCAGTCGTATACGGATTTTGCTCATTTGCTACTTCTGCCATTTGCTCGGTGGCGCACTTATTGCGCAGTCGGATTCATCTCCCTATCAAAGCCATAAAGAATGGCGAGTCTACAGTGGTGACCTTGCGGGCTCTAAGTATTCTGCGCTTGATCAGATCAATCGCGATAACGTAAAATCATTAAAACCTGCCTGGATTTTCCATACAGGAGATGCAAAAGATGGTAGCGGCTCAACGATCGAGTGCAATCCGATCGTGATCGATGGAACGATGTTCGTGACATCGCCGCGATTGAAACTCTTCGCCCTCGATGCTGCAACTGGAAAGAAGCAGTGGCAATTTGATCCCCTGACAGGAGGCGGAGTCAATCGAGGTGTGATGTTCTGGGAGAATCACACGCGCACCGATCGGCGCATTTACTATTCTGTGGGAAATTCCCTCTATGCAGTTGCGGCCGATACGGGACTTCCCATTCCATCGTTTGGAAATGCCGGTAGCATCGATCTTCGCGAAGGCCTGGACCGCGACACCTTTCATCTGTCAGTGTCTTCATCTTCGCCAGGAATCATTTTCGCGGACCTGATTATCATGGGATCAGCAACTGGAGAGGGACCAGGCCCGACCGCTCCCGGTCATGTGCGGGCGTATGATGTGCGCACTGGCGAAAGAAAATGGATCTTCCACACGATCCCCCACCCGGGCGAACCCGGTCACAGTGAGTGGCCGGCAGAAGCATGGCGCACCATCGGTGGTGCCAATGCCTGGGGCGGCTTGACGGTCGATGCCGAGCGAGGGTGGGTGTTTTTTGGCACTGGCTCACCTGCTTACGACCACTATGGCGGCAATCGCATCGGCGCCAATTCCTATGGGAATTGTGTCGTGGCGCTCGATGCACGAACTGGTGAGCGACAGTGGCATTTTCAAACCATTCATCATGACTTGTGGGACTACGACCTGCCCTGTCCTCCCAACCACCTGACTGTCACCCATGGCGGCAAACGCATCGCCGCAACCGCACAAGTAACAAAGACTGGAATGGTGTTCTTGTTCGACCGGCAGACCGGCAAACCGCTATTCGAGATCGAAGAACGTGCAGTTCCAGCGTCAGCCATTCCCGGAGAAGTGGCGTGGCCAACTCAACCATTTCCCGTGAAGCCGCCCGCCTATGCACTACAACGATTTACCGCAGACGAAGCAACCACGCGCACACCCGATGCGCGCGAGGCAGTTCTACAGCGCCTGGCGACTATGCGTGTTGGCGATATTTTTCTACCGCCTGGCATTGAGGATACGGTGACCATTCCGCAGTTCAATGGTGGCACTGACTGGGGCGGCGCAGCGGTGGATCCAGATGCCGGATTGCTCTATGTGAATGCCAGCAATGAAGCGGAATGGATGTCCATGGTTAAAAGCAGGCCGAAGGACAAAATGAGTCTGCACGCGCTGGGTCGTCACCTTTATTCCGTCATTTGTTCCAGCTGTCACGGAATCGGAAACCCGCGCCATCCCGCGTCACCTTCTCTGGCAACTTTAAAGACCATCAGCGAACGACTCGACAAGAGCGCAGTGTTAGAGTTGCTCAATACCGGCCGTGGCCAGATGCCAGCCTTTGCCGCACTACCAGACATCCAACGGCGAGCAGTGACCGCATTCCTTTTCGACGATGGCAGGGACGAGGTGATCGATACGGCGACCATGGACATCGGTTGGGAAAAGGAAATCCCTTACGTCGCCACTGGTCACCATGACTTTCGCGATCCCGATGGCTACCCTGTGAATCGCGTTCCCTGGGGCACACTGTCTGCCATTGATCTCAATGTTGGCGAAATCCGCTGGCAAGTTCCACTGGGGACTTACCCGTCACTGGAGAAGACAGGCCACGCACCGACCGGAACTTTCAACATGGGTGGCCCAGTAGTGACGGCAGGTGGGATCGTTTTCATTGGCGGCTCCATGGACGAGCGCTTTCATGCCTATGATAGCGAGACTGGCGAACTGCTGTGGGAATATCCACTTTCAGCTGGCGGCTATGCTACGCCCGCTACCTTTGAGATCAATGGAAAGCAATACGTCGCAATTGCTGCCGGAGGAGGAGGCAAACCAGGAACACCCTCTGGCGATGCGATCTATTGCTTCGCTCTGCAGGACAACGAGTAAAACACTTCCATCCTGCATTGAGAACGCGCGGCCCATCCCTGATACTTGAGTGAGGCTGCCGTGAGCGAGGAGCTTAAATAGGGCGACCCGTATGGGTATCGAACCCGTGAATAGCGTAATTTGATAAACTTCTCATGTTGTATTCTGATCCATTGGGAAATTCGTGGATTCAGTCTGCTCAAACTGTGGCTGTATTCTTGTGTTGAACTCTCTTTGAGGCATTCGAAACAAGATGAAATGTCCGTCCATCTTCATTGGCTTAATCGTATCGATGTCGGCTGCAGCATTGCGATTACTCTCGCCGAAAATGCAATCAAACTCTTTTTCTGGATCAGGCGGAATGCTCGCCATCAAAAACCACCCGAGGAGAAGTGCGGCGGCAGGTGCACCGATTATGATGAGGATTTTTCTCCTCACCAATATGCCGATCACCAGCAAGATGACTCCAACGAAGATCGCCAGTATGATTGGAATTAAGAGTGGGCTCATTTCTCAGGCGAATATGGTGGGGTAACTGTCAAAAAACTGCAAATTTTTGCGTTTCCCTCGGAAGTTACAACAAATGGCCAGCAACCGAGTCGGCCAGCATTTTTCCTGCGTCTGTGAGTATCACTCGGCCGTCTCGATTTTGTATATAGCCTGCTTCAATTAGCTCAGCGATTGCGCCGAATCGTTCAGTGCCCACGACTTCCTCGGATACCCCGCGGCGAGTCCGCAACTCCAGCGCTAGTCGTTCGCACCGCCAGGCGTTTTCATCCAGCAACTCTGCGGGCAGATCCGCCTTTCCTCGTGCGCGAATCTGTTTGATGTAGCCTTCCGTGCTACACACATTCTGCCAGCGTTCGCGAGCGTGTGTGGAAAAGGCACTGGGACCGAGGCCAATGTAATCTCGACCCTCCCAGTAGCCCCGATTGTGCGCCGATTCACTTCCAGCTTTTGCGTAGTTGGAGATCTCATACTGATCGTAGCCAGCGTTCCCTAACATCGTCATTGCTGATTCGAAGAATGGAACGTCTGCCTCGTCGTCCTGACGATAGATCCCCTGCTTCAATCGATCGAAGAACTCGGTGTCTTCTTCGTAATTCAGGTTATACGCGGAGATGTGATCGGGATCCAACGAAAGCGTTCGCTGCAGCGTTTGCTCCCATGTCGCGAGCGACTGCCCTGGAATTGAGAACATCAGATCCAGGCTCACTTTGGAAAACCCTGCGTCGCGCAAGACGAGAAAAGATTCTTCTGCCTGTGCGGGTGAATGATCACGGCCCAACGTTTGCAAGGTTTCAGAATCCCACGCCTGCACACCAAGACTGGCCCGAGTCACTCCGCACTCGCGGAACAATTCCGCTTTGCTGGAATCGAAGGTCATCGGATTCATCTCAATGGTCCACTCATCCAGCGCAGCGGGCTCGACATCCAGTGCGGCAATCAACTTTGGCAGGAACCATTCCAAATGCGCCTGACTGATTATACTCGGAGTGCCTCCGCCAAAGTAAATCGTCTCCAGTTCGAGCGGCCAGCGCTGCCTGGCGGCCTGCGCCTCGGCGACCAGGCATTCGAGAAACTCCCGCTGATCGGTCTTGCCCGGCTGATGCTTAAAGAAACTGCAATAAGGACAAATCTTGTGGCAAAACGGGATATGGATGTAGAGATGTCGAATGGGCAACGGCTCAGGGGGGATGAATTATTCGAGGGAATGCTTGAATCTTAGGGCAGGCGTGTCCAGAGAAGTGGGCATACTGATACTCCATCATGTCTGAACTTCGCAAAGAGATCCTCGCCGGTGTTTCCCGCTCGTTTTATCTTTCGCTCAATGTTCTCCCCGAGCCAGTGCGGGCGCCATTTAGCCTTGCTTACCTGTTGGCACGCGCGGCCGATACCGTGGCGGATACCGATGCCGTGCCACCCCGTGAGCGGCTCGATTTTCTCCAGCGCATGCATGATCGCGTCTGTGATGGGGGCGAGGATCAATCGCTCGCTGTCGACCTCTGCATTGCACTGACTGATAAACTCGATCACCCGAAAGAGCGCCTGTTGCTGGAAAAGCTCGACCAATGCCTCGAATGGTTCGACGGCTCGCCCGCGGACGAGAAAGCAGAAATCAAACGGGTGCTGGAAATTATTCTGCGTGGACAAAGCCTTGACGTCGAACGCTTCGAGCTGGAAAGCGGAGCCAGCGCACTGCCCGATGCCGAAACGCTGGACGAATACACGTATCTTGTCGCGGGATGCGTGGGCGAATTCTGGACCAATCTTTCGGCGATGAAGCTGCAGGAAAATTTCACCGCTGATCCTCTGGACACCATGCTGGAACGCGCCCGCCGCTATGGCAAGGGCCTTCAGCTGGTCAACGTGATTCGCGACTTCCCGAAAGATCTGCGCGAACGTGGTCGCTGCTACTGGCCGCTGCCTGAGCTGCACGCCGCTGGAATGCCGGAGGGAGCACCACTGGAAACACTGCTGGATTCGCAGGAAACCGTCGAACGCGTTTCTGCTCCGTGGAAAAAACTGTGCCGCGAACACCTTGGCGAAGCGATGGACTACGTCAATGCGGTCAAGAATCGGCGCACCCGGCTGGCCACTGCCCTGCCGGTGTTGCTCGCATACAAGACGCTGGACGCCATCGAGGCAGCTGACTGGCAGGGTTATCTCCAGGGAATCAAAGTAACCCGGAAAATCGTCCGCCGCGAACTACTACGCAGTGCACGGATCGCATTGTTCAGGTAAAGACACACGCCAACCGCCAGTAATTCCTTGGCGAGCGACACTCCAGGTGCGTATGCTGCGGCAATAACACGTCGTGATGAATACCCGTACTCGCTTCTCTCTCCTCGGCCTACTGGCTATCAGCATCATTGCCTCTGTGCCATTGCGGGCACAGATGGTGCCGCTGCATCATTGGCAAATGAACGATGCCGCATTCGCTGGACGCACTCTGGAGGCCGTCATTGGGCCGAACGCTGTAGTGTTAAAAGAGCCCGAAACAGAAGACGGCGCACTTATGCTCGACGGGGAATCTCGCATCGACGTCATCGGCGTCACCGCCACTCACCTTCCGACAAAGTTTCTCACTGTCGAAGCGACGATCGCAATCGATCAAGGACAAAAATGGGGGAACGTCATCGGTTACTTTCAAGACAATGGCAGCTATGAACGTGGCTGGGCCCTGGGATACAATGAGAAACATTTCACGTTCTGGCTCTCGACTGGCGGCACCATGGTCATGCTGTCCTCGAAGACGGAATATAAAAAGGGCGATTTCTATCATGTGGCAGCGACTTACGACGGAGTCGAAATGAACCTCTACGTAAATGGCAAACTCGATGCATCAGGCAGCACTGCGAGCGGCGCAATCGTCTATCCTGAAAAAGCTTTCTATACCATCGGTGCTTACCGCGATGACGATGAACATTATCCGATGTTCGGCAAAATTCGCGATGTCCGTGTTTTTGACACGATCGTTCCAGCCGCCGAATTCTCTGCCCGCAGCGCCAAGCTGAAAAACAAATCCGGCAGCCGCACACTGGAGTTTGCGGTCCGCCCGTATCTGAAATTCACTTCGCCGACCACCGCAAAAATCGCCTGGGAGACATCGACTGCTGGCCCTGGAGCGGTCAACTTTGGCCTGACTCGAAAGCTGGGCAAAATCGTCCCCGCTCAGTCGGCCGAATCCGGCACAGAGGTGACATTGTCTGGATTACTCCCCAACTCCCATTACTTCTACAAGTTGGCCTCGATGCAGTCTGGAAAACGTATCATGAGCCGTACTTACGAGTTCAATACGTCGATGAACTACACGATGGCTCCGCTGCCTGAAGCAGCGACGGACTCACCACTGGCATCGCAAGTCCTGGCGCAGTCAGCGGTGCAGAAAGGTTATGCAGTTCTGCTCGAGGAAATGGGGCACTTAGCTTCCAGCATTGCCGCCAGCACTGAACTTTCGGTTTTCGTTTTCGACACGGATCCCAATCGCATCACTGCCATGCGCAAACAATTACTGAAGGATGGCACATACGGCCACCGCATTTCAGTATCGCATGTTGATGATTGCGAGAACCTCCCGGTCACTAGCTGTTTCGCAAATCTGGTCGTGGCACCGGAACGGCTTCGCTCGTCCGAGATCGATCGCATTCTCTCGCCAGGCACTGGCAGAGCCTGTTTCGTAAACGGTCGCAGCGAACTGACGCAAACGATCAGCCGTCCTGCACTTGAGGGTACGGGGCAATGGACGCACCAATACGGCGACGCAGGCAATAGTACCAATGCTGGAGAATCGCTGGGCGGCGCTAGCTCAACGGACGATCTCACCCTGCAATGGATCGGCAGACCCGGCGGTGACTTCGGCATTGATCGGCAATCGCGGATGCCCGCTCCACTGGCAGCTGGCGGACGGCTTTATCATCAGGGAATGAGTCGGCTGATCGCCCTCGATGCCTACAATGGATCAGTTCTCTGGGGCATGGAGATTCCTGATCTGCGAAGACTGAACATGCCGCGAGACTGCAGTAACTGGTGCGCAGATACTGACCGGCTATTCGTCGCAGTCGAAGAACGCGCCTGGATCCTTGATGGCGTGACAGGCGAACGACTTTCCACCCTGCAGCCAGCCCCACTGCGTTCAGGCGAAAGATTGAACTGGGGATACATTGCACGCCACAACGACAAACTTTACGGCAGCAATACTAAAGCCAACTCCGTCTACACCCGGTACTGGGGCGGCGAAGCCTGGTTCGATGAGAAAGAAGGAGAAGGCACGGGCAAAGTGTCCAGCGACAATTTTTTTGCCTACAATTTACAGGACGGCTCCATCGCCTGGAGTTACGAGAATGGCGTCATCATCAATCCCACCATTGCGCTTGGAGGAGGAAAAGTGGTCTTCGTCGAGTGCCGTAACCCTGCCGTCAAAGCGGCGGAAGAACGGCAAGTCTCCGTAAAGGAACTGTGGCAGGATCAATTCCTGGTCGCGCTGGATGCAGCGACAGGAAAGATACTCTGGGAATCGCCCATCGATACCGTCGATGGCGTCACAAGTTTCTACCTGCAGTATAATCCGAAGGGCATCGTGATCACAGCTTCCAACAAGCAGTTCTACATCTACAACTTCAATCCTGAAAATGGCGAACTGCAGTGGGAGACGGCCAATGCCTGGCCAGATGACCACCACAGCGGGCACATTCAGCATCCCGTCATCGTCGGCGACACCTTGTATCTGCAACCGAACGGCTACTCTATGATAACGGGGGAAACCGTCACCACCAATGTCGGCAAGCGCAGCGGCTGCACCACTTATATCGGTGTGCGCGACGCGCTGATCTATCGTGGATCTGAGCGGCAGGTATCGATGTGGGATCTCAAGACGGAAAAAGTTTCAGCGTGGGATCGTCTGCGGCCCAGCTGCTGGTTGAGTGTCATCGCCGCAGAGGGAATGGTGTTAGTGCCGGAGGGCGGCGGCGGGTGCTCTTGCGGCGGATGGATGGAAACCTCGCTGGTGCTCGCGCCACGATCACTGGTAACAGGAAAGGAAGCAGCGCAATGAAATTCTCACGTTCAGCTATGATCACTGCGCCAGGATGTTGCCTGGCGATCCTCACAATATTCTCACCAGTCAGCAATGCTAAAGCTGCCGACTGGCCGACGTTTCAACACGACAACCGACGCAGCAGTGTAACGAGTGAGCAACTGACCATGCCACTGCAGGAAGCGTGGCACTACCAATCCCCTATTCCACCGCAGACTGCCTGGACAGCACCGGCTAAGTGGGACGCCTTCTCTGGCAATAAAGGGTTGCAGTCGATGCGCAACTTTGATCCGGCTTTTTATGTAACGGCCAGTGGCGACAACGTCTACTTCGGCTCGTCTGTAACCAATTCCACGCACTGTCTGGATGCTTCGAATGGAACAGAGCGCTGGACATTCGTGACCGGCAGTGCGGTGCGCCTGCCGCCTACGTTGGGTAGCGAATCGAATCGGGCCTGGTTCGGATCGGACGACGGATACATTTACTGCGTAGACTTAAAGTCCGGCGAACTGATGTGGAAACACACCCCTGTAAGCAATCCACGCTGGATTCCCAGCAACGGAAAACTTATCTCTCCGTGGCCGGTCAGAACTGGCGTGCTGGTCAAGGATGGCGTTGCATTTTACGGCGCTTCGCTGGTTCCCTGGGATCCCTCATACCTCATTGCTGTTGATGCAGAGCAAGGTTCGCCTCGCTTTATTCAACAGCATCCCGGCATGACATTGCAAGGCGCTCTGCTTGCCTCGGCCGAGCACCTCTACGCCCCACAGGGACGCAGTGCGCCACTCCAATTCGCGATCGACAATGGCGAAATGCTGGGTGCACTGGGCGGCAGTGGCGGCGTCTATTGCATCCTCACCGAAGACGACAAATTCATTGCTGGCCCAAGCAGTCAAAAAGAATCCGGCGATGTCGTGCGCATCTCAGAAGCATCGGGCAGGCAGTCGATCCTTTCCATCTCAGGCAGCAACCGCATTCTCGTTGCTGGTGACTGGGCATACCTTCACAAAGGCAGAGAAATCACTGCTCTGAACCGCAAGCGTTACTTTGCACTACAGAAAGAAAAGAACACCTTCAGTGATCAGCTGGCGGCATTGAAAAAGCAACACAAGCAAGCTGAGAAATCACCATCTGGATTAGAGCAAGTCGCTGCAGAAATCGACAGAGCCGAGACCGCATTGTCCGGCCTGAATGCCGAGCAGGCGAAGTGCTACACTTGGGCGATCCCCGGGAAATCGATTCCCTTCGGTTTCATGCTGGCAGGCACCACATTATTCATAGGTGGCGACGATATAGTCACTGCCTGCGACGCGGAGACTGGTCGCACGCTGTGGGAAGCCCCAGTCGCAGGCAAAGCCTACGGACTGGCTGCTGCAGAAGGCCGCTTCTTCGTCAGCACTGACCGCGGGTTCATCTACTGCTTTCAATAATGACGCAAATTCTCATCCGAACGATCGTTGTCCTGCTTGCGGTTTCAATGGCCGCCATCGCCTGTCAGGTTCCGGTCTTTCGCTATGCTCTGGAGCGCTGGGAGGCCGACGACTATCGCATCGTTGTCTTCGAAAAAGGCCCGCGAGCAGAGGCTACAGCAGCGCTCATTGAACAACTTCAGCAGGCATCACGGCATAGCGAATCTGGAGATGGCCACGCCAACATAATCATTGAGTTCGCGGATATTGAAAACCTGACAGATGCACAACAGTGGTCGCTCCTGGACTGGAACAGCATTGAAATTTTTCCCGCCATGCAGGTCTACTATCCGGATTCTACGGGCATCGAAGCACCACTATGGCACGGCCAATTGACTGGCGCCAACATTGGGAAACTTCTAACATCACCCGCACGCACTGAGCTGACAAAGCGGATCACTGCAGGCGACTCAGCCATCTGGATTCTTCTGCAATCAGGTGATGCTGCGGCCGACGCCATTGCAGAGGAAAAGCTTCGCGCCAGCCTTTCTCAAGTGGCAGCTAAAATGAGTATTCCCGAGGGCGTCATTCGGCCCGAAGAACTTGCGCATGCCATTAACAACAAGGAAGCGCCCGTGGAAATGGACGACGTCCTGCGCTCCCGTATTCCACTCAAGATTGCCTTCTCGATCCTGCGCGTCGACCCAATGAATCCGAGCGAGGAGCTGTTTAGCCAAATGCTAACCGCATCGGACAATCGAAGCACTGGCTTGCGAGCGATCCCCGTCTTCGGTCGAGGTCGAATGATGCCAGGACTCGATGCCTCAATGTTTACCGTGCCTGCCATTGGCGGCGCATCTGATTACTTGTGCGGTGCTTGCTCCTGCCAGGTCAAGGAGCAGAATCCTGGCCTCGACTTGCTCATCGATTTCGACTGGTCACGTCACCTTGTAGATGGGCTCATCGCTACAGAACGCGTACTCCCCCCGCTATCTGGCGCTGGCGATGTAGCCGACGACGAAATTTCGGTGGAACCTGCCGAGTCCGCCAAAGTGCAGACAATCCCGCAACCATTCCTTTCGATCGGCGTCCTGGTCACTATTGGACTGGTGGTTGTCAGCGTCCTTGCGGGCTCGGTAGTGCTCATGCTCCGCCGCTAAACTAATTTTCTCGCCTGCCGCGCCGCAAGCCGCCAACATCGGCGAGCCATTATGAACGCGCTCCGAAATATCAGAATTTCCCTGACAATCACCACGCTTGCAATCACCCATTCCATGGCAGCAGACAGGATCACCGGAAAACCATTCGCCTCAAGATCTGAAGTCATCGCCCAACATGGCATGGCAGCCACCAGTCAGCCCCTCGCCACGCAAGTCGCACTCGATATCCTCAAGGCCGGCGGTAGCGCAGTAGATGCAGCCATCGCCGCCAATGCCATGCAGGCATTGACCGAGCCTACATCATGCGGCATCGGCGGCGACCTGTTCGCAATCGTGTGGGACACCCAGTCAGCAAAACTGCATGGATTAAATGGAAGCGGTCGCTCGCCCATGTCCCTGACGCGCGATGAATTAACAAAGCGCGGAATAACCAAAATCCCATCGTTCGGCCCACTGCCAGTTTCGGTTCCAGGTTGTGTCGATGGTTGGGCAGAATTGCACAAGCGGTTCGGAAAATTGCCTCTGAAAGATGTCCTCGCTCCGGCCATTCGCTATGCCCGCGATGGTTTTCCCGTCACTGAATTGATCGCCTACTACTGGGATCGATCGAGGGCCTATCAGGGAAAAGAATACGGATTTGCTGACACATTCCTGCCGAACGGTAGAGCCCCGAAAAAGGGAGAAATATTCAAGAATCCAGCGCTTGCAAAGACTCTCGAACGCATTGCAGCTGAGGGATCAAATGGATTTTACAAGGGTGAGATCGCCGAGATAATCGCCACTTCCGTGCAAAAAGCCGGCGGCTACCTGTCAGTCGAGGATCTTGCACAACACCGCTCCGAATGGGTGGAGCCTGTCTCTATCAACTACCACGGCTATGATGTCTGGGAGCTTCCGCCCAATGGCCAGGGCATTGCCGCCCTGCAGATCCTGCAAACGCTAAAAGGATACGACATACGCGCCTTCGGATTCGGCAGTACCGCTCACGTCCACCATTTTGTCGAAGCCAAAAAACTTGCCTTCGAAGATCGAGCAAAATTCTATGCCGACCCGGATTTTAACAATCTCCCGGTAGCTGAATTGATTTCCGAGCGTTATGCGAACGAGAGACGAAAACTGATCGATCCTGACCGGGCCACAGCACGCTATGATGCAGGCAATCCTTCGCTGGAACAGGGCGACACCATCTACCTCACGGTTGCCGACAGCGACCGCAACATGGTTTCGCTCATTCAAAGCAACTATCGCGGCTTCGGCTCTGGAGTTTGCCCCGATGGACTGGGATTCTCACTACAGGATCGTGGCGAACTCTTTACTCTCGAGGAAGGACACTTCAATTCCTACGAACCTGGAAAACGTCCGTTTCACACCATCATTCCAGCATTCGTCACGAAGGACGGCAAGCCAGTCATCAGTTTTGGTGTCATGGGAGGCGCCACCCAGCCACAGGCCCACGCTCAAATCATCATGAACATAGTCGATTTCGACATGAACCTGCAGGAGGCGGGAGATGCCCCACGCATCCTTCATTCCGGTTCCTCTCAACCAACAGGAACACAGATGATCGATGGTGGATATGTTAGTCTAGAAAGCGATTTCGACCGCGAAACAGTCAGAGAACTAGCCAAAATGGGACACAGCATCAGAAAAGCAGTCGGAGCCTTTGGCGGCTACCAGGCCATTCGTTATGATGCGGAAAACGATGTCTATATCGGCGCTTCCGAATCCCGCAAAGACGGCCAGGCCTCCGGCTACTAGAGGAATGTTTTGTTACCTGCCTGTCCTGATCTCTTTTTAGTACCATGCCCGCCATTTCCAAAAAACTCATCACGTCCGCAAGAAAACTTTGCAAGGCCCTCGCCCCACTGACTTTCAAAGAGCCTGTCACACACGTCTACAATCCTCTGGAATACGCGCGCAAGCCGCATGAAAAATTCCTTCGCACCTACGGCGACAGTAAGCGGAAAATAGTCCTGTTGGGCATGAATCCCGGCCCCTTTGGCATGGCGCAGACGGGAGTTCCCTTTGGCGAGATTTCAGCCGTGCGCGACTGGATGAAAATCTCGGCACCCGTCTCTAAGCCTGAACACGAGAATCCGAAACGTCCGATTGAAGGTTTTGACTGCACCCGCGCGGAAGTCAGCGGCAGACGACTCTGGGGACTGGCTTCAGAACGATTTGGCACGCCGGAGGCATTCTTCAGCGATCACTTTGTCCTCAACTACTGTCCGCTCGTGTGGATGGAAGCCGGCGGTCGCAATGTCACGCCCGACAAAATCTCTGCTGCAGAGATGGCTCCAGTGCACCACGCGTGCGAAAGGCACCTGATCGAAGCCCTCGAAACCCTGCAACCCGAATGGGCCATCGGCGTCGGAGCCTTCGCCGAAAAACGCCTCCTTTCCATCGCCCCCACCCTGACATTTGAACCCAACATCGGCAAAATCCTCCACCCAAGCCCCGCCAGTCCCGCAGCCAACAAAGGCTGGGCGGAAAAAGTCACTCAACAAATGGAAACCCTGGGCGTCTGGTGATCCAGGTCATGCACTACCTCAAACTTAGATTGAGGCGGTAGTAGATGGCCCCACATTCACATTGAAACGAAGTGTCGATGTTTCCATTCGGATCCAGCAAAAGAATACCTGCCACAGCAATGTCATCAATGTATTGAGGAAAAAATTCGCTCCCGGTTTCGGCGTGAATGCGACCATCCGTCAGAACGGAAACCCCGCCCACGTTCACATTCGCAAAACGGGCGTTAAATGCTGCGTCCTGAGTGCCGTCTGACAGATACCGTCGGAGTAGCCCATTCCGTAAATGAAGTAACCTGCCGTCCTCCTGTAAGGCCACGCTCTGCGGCGTATTGAATCCTTCCAATTTCGTTATCCCTTCCTGCAAATTAGCAGTGGATGGTATCAAGAAATAGTCCAACTCGCCCTGAACCCCCGGGCTGCCAAAGAAAATGTATCCTGAAGAAATTGCTAAAACCCCGGAAGGAAAGGCAGCGAAAATCTCGAAGCTGCGATCCACGGATCCGTCCGACTGAAGACGTGCGATAAGATTTGTCGAATGCCCGTCGAACGAGGAAAAACTGCCGTGCACAAGGATTCTGCCATCCCCCAACTCAACGATTTGCAGAATATCGGTCGCTCGATCCGGGCCAGTCCCTATATCAAACGACGGGTCGACCGTGCCGTCGGCATTCAGCCGGATAAGATGCCCTACGCCACCGCCCGGGCGTCGTTCTAAACTGCCTCCAAGCAAGATCTTGCCGGATCGCAATTTGCAAACCGCCGTGACACCTTGAATGTCCAGCTGATAAGATGGATCAATACGCCCCGCTGTTGCAGCCCCGGCATTAATCCCGCCGAACCCAATGAACAAAGCGAGGACACTTGAGAGTATTCCGTATGTAGCCTTTAATCCGCTCATTAAGATTAATCGATTCTCAATTCAAAATGTCTATCGATTGCCTATCGCTTACTGATGCTTGATCAGAACGAACATATCGAGTGCTTCAAGCTTCTCGATTTTCTTCAGCACGATTGGCTGCCCCGCATAGATGCCATCTACTTGCGCAGTGCCGAATTTTCCTGGATGAAATTCTCTGTAATGGAACACACGGTAGCGGTCACCGGCACTCAAGAACGTGCCAGGATCCACCGCGACGCTGCCATCTTGATCAAAATCTAATATCGCAATATGCGCCCGAGCCGAATTAATCTCATTGGGCCAAAAACGAAACTCATCAGCCCCACCTTTGGAATAATCCACAAAATCGCCTGACTCCTCGCGTTCGAAAGCGGGCGGACTGCCTATCTCGCTTGCCCACCAGTCGCCTTGCGTTTTGATCACTCGCGTCGCCACCTCATCCACATTTTCCCACTCGTTATTCGTCACGCGTTTCACGCCATTGATGAAAATGTTGTGATGTAATTTAATGTCGCGATCAGGCTGACCATGCTTACCAAAGCTGTTCCCCCTGCCATCTTGCCGCGATGATTTCCCGACGATTACTGAGCACACCACGTTATTCTGAAAGTCGATCGCTTCGGCATATGACTTCTCTGATTGCACGACTACGGGGCCCTTCACAGCATTCTCCCATACTCGAAATCTCCCCAGAACGGGCGTCTCAGCATAAAAGTACAGCGCATAATTTCCGCTTACCTTTCTGCTACGCACACAAAAAAGGTTGTGCCGCACGAGTTTGGTTCCCGTATCCGGGGCATTTTGCGCATAGATGCAATGGCCGTGTGCACGGTCAGATCCTATCCACCCGGCATCATACGCAATATTGCCGGAGAACACCGTGCCGGGCGACGCGTTCCAGGCGGAAAACGCGTGAGATCCACCATGTGTCACATTATTATAGATGACGTGATTAGCTCCTGACATAACCGCAATTCCCGCTCCGCCCCAGTCTCCGAATCCATCCGGTAGCGGCTTAGGCACTGATCCAGGAGGAGTCGGTTCACCACCGGGCACGGCATCAGGATTCTCAAATTCGAATCCACCAATCCACAGATAGGCGGCGGGATCATTCAAGCCAAACCCTCCCTCGATTAAAGCGTGCTGCCCTGGCAGTGGTCGAATGTGAATCGGCGCACCGGGCGCTCCGTTGAGCACGACATTGTACGATCGATAGAGTCCATTTTCTCGTTGAGGGTCAGAATACGTTCCAGCTTTGCACCAGATGATGGATCCCGGATCGACCTTCTGTCGGCCATCAAGGGCGCTGCGTAGATCCCATGGGTTCGCCTCTGTGCCAGCATTTTCAGGACGACCATCGGGACTTATAAAGTACTGTCGAAGCTCATGAGAGGTTAATTCCTTAACAGGCTTCCAAAAAAATGCCGTCACTGCTCCAGAACTGGTCGGAGGATTATCGAATGCAACCTGCACACGATCGCCACTTTCATTGGGGCGAAATTCGACCACCTGTCCAGCCACTGCACTACGCAGGCAGTCGGCTGCCGTGAAATTTTCCGGCACAGCTATCTGAAGCTGCTGCTGCCCTGCCTTGAATGGTGTCGACAACAGTTGCATTCGGGCATCTGGAAAAGTGGACGGCCGCAGGATTCCCGGCACGGGCACTGACGGCGCACCATTGATTCCGAGTATTAATACAAGCCCCAAAGCGACGGTTCCGATGCTTCCAAAGGTCAGCAATTTCCAATGACGAGAGGTGATTCTCATTTGTGTGAATCGTGATCGAGTGAAGTGCAAATACCAGCCAGCAGTGACGAGCAGACCCGCCGCAAAAATGCACCATACATAAGTCATGATCGGACGTCCACTACCAGAAGGGTGCAATTCTCGCGCGCGCTTGCGTCCGACTTCCCAATTCGATTTTTGGTAGTAATAAAACGCCTCGGATGCCCTTCCTAGTTGTTCGGCGATTCCACCTGCTCTCACGCATCCATTGGCACCGGGATCACCATTGCGGCAGGCACTGCCATAGGCGTGCAGCGCATCTTCCAATGCTGCTTGATTCCCATTCTTCGTCAGCAAATCGCCCAATCGCAGCCACTCTCTCCCTTCACCAGGTTCCAGTGACAAGCCTGTCCGAAGTAGTGAAATCGATCGATCAGGATCCGTGCTCTCCACAATTTCAGACAGCCAGAAGCAGGCCTCGGCATTGTTCGAATCTGCCTGCAATGCCACTTCTGCCAGCACCGCATTCTGCGGTTGATTCGATCGCACTAACCGCAAATGGCGCGGCGATCTGGTAACCAGTCGACTCCATAATTCCTCACCCGCATCAGACTCGCCCGATCGATATTTCGCGAGTCCCGACAACCACAGCGCATTCGCCTGCGCATCGCCCGCACCGTCAATATCCGGAGCTACGAAATCATCCTGCAGCAACTGCCTGTAGAGCTTGAGACCATGCAGGTGCCCGCCGATCCCACCCGCAAACATGAACGCCGCAGCGATCGCTAACACCAACCCGCCTGCGACGGGAACAAGACCACGCGAAAGCCAGCCACGCGATGCCACTTTGCCCATCACCTGTCGTCTCATTCGCACCGCCAGACCCGCCATGCACCAGAAGCCAATCTGCCCTACCCATCCGGGCGACACCGCATCCAGCAAATTAAATAAAAGAAATCCGCAGAATCCTGCGAGCAATCCACCAGCCAGGTAGCGAGGCAATTTTCCGCTGCGCAGGCGTTGCCGCAGCTTCATCAGTATCACGAACAATCCGCCCCATACCCAAATCCAGCACACCGCACCTGCCACGCCGAAATCAGTTCCAGCCTGCAAAAATTGTTGATGCGCATCCTCCAGATTTCGAGCACCTCCTGAAGGCGGGAATGCGGCATCCATCACTGATCCAAAGGTTCCAAGGCCAGTGCCAGTCAACGGCAAATCTCTGATGACCAGCGTCGCTTCTTCCCAAATTGAAAACCTACCAGAGAAAAAAGTATCGAACGACGCCCCCTGCAACGTTCCACCCATTAGGAACACGCGAATATCTGGATCTGACCACAGTGCCAGCACTCCGCACACACCAGCCAATCCCGCGATCACGGTCGCAATGATCACTTGCTTGTTGCCCAATACTGCCGCCAACGCGACGACAGACAGGGCGGCGCCTAACATTCCCCCACGAGACTTGGTTGCGACCAATGCCAGCACGATCGCGACAAACACAAGGACAAGTATCCACCTTGGTGCAGGGCAAAATTTTTGTGGCACAAACAGGAATCCCAAAACGGGCGCGAGAAATACTAGCAATGCCCCGGCCAGTTCATTCTCTGGAACTCCGCCAGCAAATGTCAGCGATTCTGGGATCCACTGCACTGCCGACGGCACCAGTGAATCACCTTTCATTCCGAAAAGTCCGATCAATGCCGTCGTTGCGCCCAGGCCAATAAATAGCCTTATCCAGATCACCAACTTCCAACGCACTTCTCCGGTATCGTTGGCAATCCACGAAAATAGTCCGAGTCCCCAAAGCAGAAGAGTCGTTCGCGCCATAGTTAAATCTGGCAGCGGTGACACGAATAACGAAATCGGCACGAAGATCAACACGATTGCCAGAATCGGCAGCGACAGGAAATCACAGAAAACCCGTCCATCTCTTCGCCACAATCGGACTAACCATAGAGTTGCCAGCATGGCAATGACGAGCCAGCTAATGGCATCCGGCAGTCGATCGGCAAACAGCACCAATGGAAGTGTCGCCGACATTCCCACGAGATCCAGCCAGCGACTCCAAGCTGGAAGTGCCTGTTCACCTTCCGTTCCCATCATCTCTTTAACTGCACTACGCTCACTCATACACTTGTTGCGGGAATCCTTGGACAGAGATAAGTCCAGGTCAAGCACGGGAGTCGGATTGCTTTCAACTAACCGAAATTAACCGTCTCCATGAATGCCAACACTTCCTGAAACGGAACTTCCTGAAGCAAGCCAAACTCATCCTTTCGAGTAAGTCGCGCACGCGTGGCCGCAGGACTGGCGATCCCACACAGAAACCGCGTTAACTGTCTCGGAGTGCGCAATGCTCTGTGCTTTTCCGCTACGATTGAAAGAATCAACGCGTGCTCTTCGTTGGTCACCTCTCTCGCGGGTCGAGATGGCAGTGCAGTGGTATCCATTTTGCCCTTCCGCGCGCAACCACCGCAGTGCCCACAGTCCGACTTCAACTCTTCGCCAAAGTAATTGAGTAGATAGCGAGTCAGGCAGACTCGGCTCTCGGCATAGGCGACGACCTCAGCCAGTCGATCAATGTCTCGCTGCTCGCGCTGTTCAAACATTTCTACCAGATGCTTAGCCAGAACGGGAATGCTGGCAGGCTTATTCACGATTCGATATCCATTCATGAGACCTGCCGGCTTTAAGATAGCATCGCCCATTTCTTCCAGCGATCGGATGGCGCTACGCACTTCCTCCTCGGATGCATCAGCAGCCACCGCAGCCTGCTCGACATTGACAGTCGTCCACTTGTAACCCCGCTTTCCAGAGTCGAACGCCGCCTTCAGCAACCGCTGCCGCTCGGCATCATACCCCGCGAGCGCACGGAATTCATCACACAAGAACTGAATGCGAAAATCTGTATAGTAGGGACTCGTTGCGGCAATCGTTTGATTCAATTCCAGATACGCGAGGACAGTCCCCACCACCAGCGGGCGGATATCATTGATGGTCGACAGATGATACCGCGAGATGGAAAATTCGTCCCCCTGACGCAACAAATGGTCGACCACTTGCCGAAGTGCCTGAGGCGTAGGCGTATCGCCATAAGTGAAATTCTCCAACACGATCAGATCGTCTGCGCATGCCAGCATCTCACAGGTTGACTTCTTACCGTCTCGCCCTGCTCTTCCAATTTCCTGCACATAATTCTCCAGACTCTTTGGAAGATTGTAGTGATAAACAGCGCGGATGTTTGCCTTGTCGATGCCCATGCCGAAAGCGATTGTAGCGACGATCATGGTCACCTTGCCTGCCATAAACGCATCCTGTAGTTCTGCCCTGTAATCGTCCGCCAGACCAGCATGATACGCTTTTGCGTCCAGTCCATTGCGAACGAGAAAACCAGCAACCTCTTCCGCCGTCTGCTGCAACGTCACGTAAACAATTGTTGGATCATCCGGGTGGCGACTGAGGCGCTGCAGAAGCAGTTTCTTCCTCTCCTCAGTAGTGCATGGAGTCACCCTTACGTCGAGGTTGGCACGGTGGAAACTCAATTGGACATGATCCGGCGGACGAATCTCGAATGCCTTACAAATATCGGCGGCAACGGCGGGCGTAGCGGTTGCTGTCAGTGCCAGTACTCGTTCCACTTTTAGTTCCTCCGCAAGGGGCGGTAGCTTGAGATAGTCGGGTCGAAAATTGTGCCCCCACTCCGAAATACAGTGCGCTTCATCGATCGCCAGAAGGCTGATACGACACTGCTTGATGCGCTTTTGAAAATTCTCATTGGCCAGTCGCTCCGGGGCCACATAGAGCAACTTTAAGCTGCCATCTTTCATCCGGTCGAACACATCGAGCACTTCCTCACCAGACAATGTTGAGTCCAGTCTGGCAGCAGCGATCCCACGCACCACAAGCGCGTCCACTTGATCTTTCATGAGCGCGATGAGCGGCGAAACCACTAACGTAAGCCCATCGAAAAGCAATGCAGGAACCTGAAAGCACAGGGATTTCCCTCCACCAGTCGGAAAAACAGCCAGCGCTGACCGCCCGTCCATTAATGCCGAAATGACCGCCTCCTGCCCACTTCGAAACGCAGGAAATCCAAAGGTTTCGGTAAGGACTTTTCCTGCGGCTGCCGTCACTCTGTGGATGATGCTACAGCGGGCTCCTGCAGCACCCCACTCTCACCCTCGCTCTTGGCAATGATCACGGCACCACAGGAATCGCTGAAAATATTAACACTGGTGCGGCACATATCGAGCACTCGATCAACCGCATAAATGGCCCCGATTGCGGCCATGGCACCCGCTCCCCAGGGTTGATCAGCGGCAACATTTTGAATAATAATCACGATCGCTACAAGGCTGGCAGAAGGGACACCAGCCACACCCACACTCGTCGCCAGGGCCAGCACGACAATGGTGAATTGTTCCGCCAGACCCAGCGAAGCACCCATGACTTGGGCAACGAATAACACTGCCACACATTCATACAGGGCAGTGCCATCCATATTGACAGTGGCACCCAGGGGAAGCACAAAACTGGATGTCCGCTTGGAGACGCCTGCATTGTCCTGCAGGCATCGCATAGTGATGGGCAATGTTGCCGACGACGAAGCGGTTGAAAACGATGTCAGTAACGCATCTTTCATTGCCACGAAATGACGCCAGGGATTCACGCGAGCGATGAAAAACAATAATAGAGGAAGCACCACAAACATGTGCAGCCCAAGTGCTGCAATCACCGCAAACATATAGCGTAGCATCGAAAGCAAAAATCCTGGACCCGTCTGCGCGATGACAGAAGCCATCAGGCCAAAGACACCGATGGGAGCCAGCAACATAATCCAACTGGTCACGGTGATCATCAAATCGTTGAGTCCAGTAATCGTATTCAACAACGCATCGCGTCCCGGCCCCTTGGTGTGGATCAATCCGAATGCAACCAGCAGGCTGATCAGAATCAGCGACAACATGGCACCATTGTCAGAGGCAGCCTTCACGACGTTCCCAGGAATCATGCGCGTGATCAACTCACCAACGACTCCCATTGGCGGCTTTGATCCCTCGATCGATTTCGCGGTCGATGCCACATCCTGCCCCTTCAATTCAAATTTTTCGCGATTGTTCTCAATGAACGTTTTGACCACTGGGTTCGGCTTTCCATCTACTAATCCTGGCTGCACCAGATTCACAATCGTCAGGCCGATCACGATCGCAATGAGACTGGTGAGCATGTAGTAACCGACCGTCTTCAATCCCAGTCGACCAAAACCCTCGCCCGTTCCTAAACTGGCAATGCCGGTGACAATCGAAGAAAAAATGAGTGGGACAATCACCATTTTCAACAGCCCCACAAAGATCGTCTTGCCTAGAAACTCGTAGAGTCGGACAGCGCCTGAATCAGTGATGCCTTCAAGTCCATGAAGTTCTTGAGTGATCCAGCCAACAGCAACACCCAATCCGAGTGCTGCAATAATCCAATAATGGAGCTTTTTGTGCATGAGAAGTGTTTAAGAAATCAGCCGAGATGACCCTCCACCAGGAAAACGTCACCTCACACCAGTATTCACTTGAGAACCCAATAGCAACACCCACCTCGCGTGATGACACACTTGGCGCGATTTGCGGTTTGGACTCTGAGTCGTGATTCGATCCGATATTGGCATGTTTCCTGCCGCGATGCACCGCTGAAGTTGCGAAATTGCTACTCCCACTTAATGACCAGCCCGGCTCCACAGTGCTGGCTTTTTCTTCAGAACCTAAGCTGGCTTCTGTTCGAACAATTTGTACAGCCCCAGACGAGAAGATTCGCGCAACCGGATGCCACCACGCGCGTTCTCCCAGTTCGAAATCGTCGCGGATGATACGCCCACGGCCTCGGAAAACTGAATCTTGCTCATGCTGTGACGACGGCGCAATTGCGCAATCGAACGTGCGGTGGGCAGGAACTGCTTTGCGTTCTTCCTGGCACTCTTTTTCTTCGCTGCTTTTTTCCTGGCAGTTTTTTTCTTTGCCGCCCTCGGTCTCTTTTCGACTGCCGGTTCATCGGTGGTCGACTGTTCCAGCTCAACGTCAAATACGTTGGCAATATCTGTGCTGGAAAGTGATCGCCGTCTGGCACGACTCGATCCGCTTCCCGCAATTGATTCGACCGCAGCCTCCGCTGTGATCAACTCTTCGT
>JBNMNB010000036.1:0-40459 GCA_051270635.1 Verrucomicrobiales bacterium
CGTGCGACTTTCCAATGGCGGCGCGGTCCGCATCGACGTCACAGCCGTGCAGGGAATGAGCCAGACGGCACCAGAACAATTTCCAGGCGAAGCGCTCGAATCCGCACGCCAGGTGCTGGCCTATCGCTTTCCCGGTGCTGCCTACACTTTCGATATTCTCGCCGATCAGATCCTGCCTGAGGTGGGTGTCTCGCAAGTCACCGTCTACCAGGTGACGGAAACCGATCGCATCTTAAGCTCACAGATCGAACTCGACATTCGCGAGGCTCCGTTGCGCGATTGGACGCTGCGCATTCCTGACGGCTATTCCGTCGTAGAGGCCACTGGAGCGGAAGTCGCGGACTACGCGCTCGACTCTCTGGTTGAAGCAGGAGCACGCAATCTAAAGGTGTTGTTTCGCAATCAAGTTTCGGGTCGGCAACTGATTCAATTGCGGCTTGAACAGAACACACCAGCCACGGCTGGACTACAAGTGTTGCCGCCACTGGAATTCCCGAGTGCCAAATCCGTGCGCGGACAAATCGGTGTCGTTCCAGCGCCGGGATTTCGCGCCGTACCAGATCCTGACACGGCAACAAACTTGTCAGAGCTGCCATTGACCAGCTTCCAGAATCGAGTCAATGGCCTGCAATTGGCCTACCGAGTCCGAGAGGCAGCATGGAGCGCGAGCATTACCATGGAAGCGCTCGGCCAAAACGTGCAATCAGATGTTTTCCATCTCTATCTTCTGAAAGAAGGGATCGTCTCCGGCAGCATTATCGTGGACTATTTTGTCGTCGGTTCACCCGTATCTGAATACCGCTTCACCGTGCCGACGGACATTGGCAACCTCTCCGTGGATGGTGGCGATGTGCAGGGTTGGCGTCAGGAGGGCAGCGAGATCATCGTTGATCTGCACCAACCAGTGCTGGGACAGTCGACCGTGCTGCTCACCTTTGAACTCCCTATGAATGCCGACGGCGGGACACTGCCACTGGGCGGCGTGCAGCCCATCGGAGTCCAGGGCGAGCGCGGCTACATCCAGGTAGTCAGCCCATCCCACGTCAAACACGAAGTAACAACTGCCTCTGCAGGACTCCTCAAACTGGACGCCATGGAACTGCCCGCAGAGACCCGACTACTCAGCAGCGCCCCTACTCTAGCCGCTTATCAATATTCCGCCCGCCCTTTCACACTGGCAATGAACATAGCATGGTTCGAACGTGGCGATACTGTCGGACAAATCGTCGAATTCGCCCGCCTCGACAGCCAAATTGCCAGAGATGGCGAAGTGATCACGACTGCCCGCTACTTTGTCAAAACCCGACAGGGCCAAACCCTGCGCGTGCGACTACCGGAAGGTGTGCGACTGTGGGATGCACAGGTCAATGGTGCGACTGTTAGTGTACGCATCGAGAGCGAAACGACTCCCGGCGCCACTGACGGTGGACGGCACCTTCTGATCCCCATTTCTTCGACTGCCGGAACGCCCTCCGATCCAGGTTCAGCGGTAGAAGTCGCCGTCCGCATCGGTCACACATCTACTGATCGTGAAGCTCTCGTGCTACTCTCTCCCGCAGTCGATGCCCCTGGTCTGATCGCCGAATGGCACGTACAATCCGATCAAGGCCGACGCCTGCTTCCGGTAGATTCCGCTGGTCTGAGCATGCGCCGATCTCCCCAGCCCGATTCTGGCTACACTACACTAATCAGTCGTCGCTACCTTGATGCTATATTGCTGATCGCAGTCGGCATTGCAGTTGTCTTTCTACTCCTGCGGAACGCATCTGCAGGCGGTGCCAGGCATGCACTTGGCTTCCTTCTTTTGATCGTCGTGACAGTTGGTGTGGGATTATTGGCAGCGACCGTGTTGGATCGACCGTTACACGTTGCTTCTGACTTCACCGCATCATTTACTGCGATCGCTGCAGATCAGGAACTGCAACTCCCCCTGGTGAATGTTCCGGTATGGAAAGCCTTCGTTTCATGGCCGGGCATTGTAGAAATTGCGATCGGTCTGGGGTTGCTGCTGGTGGGTTCGAAAGCAGCCCGTAATTCGGGTGGATGCTGCAATAGTTGGACCTTGGCCGGACTCCTGGTGATCAGCGCAGGGCTCTTGACTCAACCCGGCGGCGCTCGCTGGTTCCTGATCTGGTTGGGATTCCTCTTACTCCTCACGGTAATTCACCACGTTCGCGGCTGGCCGAGAAAAGAAAAACCCACACCTCCATCTTCCGGCGCCACCGATGTAACAGGCGACGACGGGCCGGGCAACAGTGCCGCCACTACCGCATCGATCCTCATTGCGGGGCTCATTGGCATTGGCGCCACTACTGAATCTTCTCATGCAACAGAAACGCGGGGAATCGATTCGATCACGCAGCAATGGCAGATCGAAGATAATCGCCTGACCGCCACTGCAACGATCACACTCACAGCACGAGCAGGTGACACTTTTGAGATCCTCAAATCGCCCGCCACTCTGACGAGTTTCGAAGGTGAAGGTCTACAGCTGCGCAAACGCGGAACGGATGGCGCAGCAGTGTATCTGTTAGTGCCAGAATCTGCGGGAACGTTTAGCGGAACCGCAACCTATGAAATCCCGGTCGACCTGGCGCAAGAAATTGCGCTTCCGACAAGTGCCGCTGCAGTGCAAACCATCGACGTCCACATCGCCCAACCAGGCTGGGAATTTCTCTCCCCCCAGGCAGTGCGAATCGAACCGCTAGCCGTGCAGGCCGGAGCAAGTGGGGCGCGACTCGTATTGCGTCCAGGCGCGGCAGGTGCCGGTGCGAGCATTGGCTTCCGACTTGCCGGACGTGACATCGATGCCGAGGAAACGCGCTTCTTTGCTGAGACGCAGAACGCATTCATCTGTGGCCCCGGCGTCGTGGACGCCCGGCATCACATAGTCGTGAGACCTTCGCAAGGACTAGTTTCGCGATTGAAGTTGAACGTGCCCACCGGGTTCACAGTGAGTGCCGTCAATGGCCCCGTCGGACAGTGGCGATTTGATCCCGACAGCCGTGCGCTAACAGTCGATATCGAGCCCGCACAGGCGAAGATCTTTCAACTGCTAGTCGAGAGTCAAATGACGACGGGAACATTACCAGTCAATGTCAATCTGCAAGCCTTGACCGTCGATGGCGCGGTGGGACAGGTCGGCAAACTGGGGCTGGCATTCACTTCTGATGCTCAGCCTGAAGCAGTGACGCCTACAGCATTATCTCCCGTCAACACCACTGACTTCGGGTTAGGGCTCGGGAATGACAAGCGCGCTGCCAGCGATCAAGTCGTCCTGCGCAACGTCTTCCGTCACGGTGAAGACGGAGGCGCCGTCGCCCTGACAGTAGCACCTGTGAATCCTGAAGTTCGCGTCGAATCACGACAGACGCTGTCGCTTGGTGAAGAAAGACTGGTGCTGGCTATCGATCTGGATGTCGATATCTCGCGCGCCGGATTGTTCCGCCTCAGCCTTCCTCTACCTGCTGGGTTTGACATCGAAGGAATCAGCGGCAGCGCCCTAAGCCACTGGACCGAGGCCACGGAAGAGGCGGATCAAAGGGTCGCGACCCTGCATCTCAATGGCCGCACACTGGGACGACAGCAGTTTTCGCTGTCTCTGTCTGCGCCATCGCCAGGCGCGCAGGCAGACTGGGCAGTGCCACGTATTGAAGTGCGTGAAGCTACACGTCAAGCAGGAAGACTAACAGTGACACCAGAGCGCGGGATCCGCATCCGCCCGGAAAGCCGTCAGAACGCATCGCAACTGGATAGCCGCGAACTCTCCGCCAATCAGCCGGGCACCCTTGCCTTCCGTCTGCTTCAAGCTGACTGGCAGGTCGTACTGGACGTGGAGAAACTCGACTCCTGGGTCACCGCGCGATCATTGCAGGAAATCACGCTACGCGAAGGCGTCACCCAGACGCGCATGGCCATCCGCTACACGGTGGAAAATGCGGGCATCAAATCGGCGCGCATCACTTTGCCCGGCCTGACTGCCGAAGAGCAAAACAGCGTAAGGGCGAGCGGCAAAGACGTGAGCGAAATTGTCAAAGTGCCAGACGTCGCTGATGCCTGGGATGTCCAATTCAGGCGCAGCGTGCTCGGCGAGACAAATGTGCAGATCGAATACCAGTCGGCATCCCAACACGCTGGCAATGGCACGGAAACGATTGCGGTTCCTGCTCTGGACGGCGTCCGTCAGTCGACCGCCTATGTCGCGGTGCGTGTATCCGGTCGTTTGGATCTGCTTGCTCCTGCCTTTCCAGGTGGCTGGCAGGCAGTGGATTGGATCGCAGTGCCCGATGAACTACACGCCCCGGCAGACACCAGCGTGCCTGCTCTGGTAGCACGCGTCTCCGAACCGGATGCGCCGCTGACCTTGGATGTGCGACGACACGCAGTCGCCGACTCGCTGAAGCTGCGCGTGAAGCAAGGAAGAATGACCACTGTGCTGGGGACTAACAGCAACGGAAGTGGCAGTGGCAGTGGCAGTGGCAGCGCTGTGACGGAGGCGTTATTTAGTGTCGATGTCGTTGAGCAAAGCACACTGGAACTGAAACTGCCAAAACTGGCACGATTGTTCGGCGTCTTTGTCAATGATCAGAGCGTCAACACAGTCGTCGAAGAAGACGCCTATCGATTCCACGTAAAGGCCCGCGAGGACTCGCCGACGGCCAGCATTCGCATAACATGGTCCGTGGCTCTCAACGGATCCGCGAACCAATGGCGACTTCTCGGACCTGAACTGGGAATTCCGCTTGAGAACATATCCTGGAACATCATCGTTCCCGACGGCTTCGAATTTGATTTAGAAAGTGGCTCACTTCAACAAGTCGAAGGCAGCACAGACAGCAAGGTCTTTACTCTGTCACAATACGAAGAAAGTCGCCGAAATCGCAAAGTTGTGCAGGAACGCGAAGCGATCAATCTTCTCAACCGCGCCAGCACCTACCTGAAGGATGGCGAGCAGGAAAAAGCACGCTCCGTTCTGCAACTCGCCTCAGAGTCCAGCGCACTGGACGAAGCATCCAATGAAGATGCCCGTGTGCAACTGCGAGAACTGCGGAATTCGCAAGCCGTCGTCGGCCTCAACACCTTCCGCCAGCGATCGTATCTTAATAACGGCGGTGCCGAAGACTTCGGTCTTGAGCGCAATGTGCAATTCGAGCAATCAGCTACTCAGAATCCACTGATGCGCGGCTCCCTCAACTACGAGCCATCGCAGGTCGACGAACTTCTGGCAGGCAACTCCCTCCAGGTCACAAGCGCTCTCAAGCGCATGGCCGGACGCATCGTCGGCCAGCAAGATGCCTCCGAACCAGCAACCCAGGCCATCAAATCCCAACTCCCCGAACGCGGCACCATCTACAAATTCGCCCGCAGCGTGCAAGTCGCCGGCGGCGCACCACTGGAACTGAACTTCACCATCCAACCCAACGATGAACCCAGCATCTGGAATGTAGTCGCAATGTTAGTTGGCCTGACCGTCCTATTCGGTTGCGGGCTTGGGGCTCGTGTCAGGAAGGCATAGGCACGCGCTCAATCACTAATTCTCCTGAGATCGCTGTCGACAATCTCATTCGTCTGTATTCGATCGAGATCCTGCAATTTGCTGCGTACTCGGTCGATCAAATTTCCCTTAGGGCAGGCGATCATTAGTGGCTTGGACTCGAAGTCACTCAGCAAGGCTGCGAAAAGACTGCTCCACTGCGTTTCGCCGCTCGCTTCATTCGGGGGAGTCAGGCGGTTGGTGTCGTAGAAGATCTCAATCGGGATGGTGATGAGTTGCAGCTGAATCATGAGGATCAGGACGTGGCACCAGGCGGCCAGGGGATCCGCGTCTTGGTCGAACACATAGAGTTCGCTGGCATCCAGTGCCTTGATGCCGCCGGAAAATGCCGTGACCCTGAGGCGAATGCCGGTGAGCTGCCCGCCCTTCCTTCGACTGGGAAGCGTGCTCAAGGTGATAGACGCAGGCCCCATGTTCGCATTGCCTCCAAAGTAGTTGCGAATTCTCCGCCGCTTCGTCCGCATCTTCTTCTGCCTGCCGAGGTCGACCGGACACACGGCATGGAACATTGGAGACATCTCCAGCGCGGCGGCGGTGCTGAACGGGATGATTTTGTCGCTGAGTCGCTCCTGGGCTGAGAGGATGCCTCGTGGCTTGATCCCGTCGAGCGGCTTTGCGGTGACCGTTTCCGCTTCGCGGTCGAGGTAGAAACTGAACCGTCCGAGATTTAACGCTGCATTGTGCAGTGCTCTGTCAGCGGAGATCAGACAGGAGCGGTCATCCAGCAGGCGCTGAATGATCTCGATGTCCTGAACTCCAGGATGAGTCTCCTTAATAAACTGATGATGATCGTAGTCCTGGCGGAAGGCATCATTCATCCTCAGGCGGTAGAAAAAAAACTCATCGATCGATTCATCAACAAAACAGGTGTCAAAGTGCTTACGGATCTTCGGGCCTGTTCCTTGAAGCTCACGGATGACAGCCTGAATGCGGGCGCGCACCTTCTTCACTTCACATTTATGCCAGGACTCTAACAGAGCAATAAACCGCTTATCTCCAGCGTCCGCGATTTGATCCAGAAACTTGAAAGCAGTGGTGCGATTGCTGTCCTTCATGAATCCCATGAGATATGGACCGCCCGATTCCACCATCGCGGAACAAATTTCGAACCACTCACAGATGATAGTATTCATCTCGATTTTCAGCCCTCGCGCTGAGTAAACGAGAAGTGGAAGCTTTCCTGAATGGCTGATCTTCAGATATTCGTCGAGAATCGCCCGGTCGACGCGGTGCAGGATGGCTTCAAGGGTGAAGTCGGCAAAATGTCCATAGCTTGGATTGTTTTGCAAGCCGTGCTCCAGCACTTCTTTGGCGCTGGAGCCTTTCAATATTTTGCACAACAGATTTCGCCCGCCAAGGCCGATCAAATTTTCCGCGCCGCGCAGAATCGCGACCAGATCTTCATTCGGCAGCTTCTTCACATCGCCCGCATCGAGTTTCGCTGGTTGTTTGGATGTCCTTCTCGGCATTTTGCATTTATGGATCAGGTTCGTAGTCGAGTATCCAGAATACAAATGCCGACTATTCTGATCGCATGCAAGTTCGAACAATAAACCATCGGGCAATCGCCTCTATGCGCTGCAATAAGTTTTGATGTCGCACGAATTTCTGCAGCGTAGCCCCCCCTTTAATGTGTCGCCCCTTCAGGGCTAGAGCACTCCACAACCGGGAAATCGAAAACTTGCAGTATTAACGAACTTACGCCCTTCTGTACTAGTGCTTGTAACAGGTTCCGGGCGCTCGGAGGAAGGGGAATCGCGGAGCGGTCCACAGAGTTGTACTCCGGTATCGGAAACTGGAAGTTTAAGTTTCGGCCTAAGCCAGGATTCCCCCGACAGATGTCCGAACCATAGGGAGCTACGCGCTAGCAGGACATTGATATGGCATTCTAGTTCGCTATTTTTAACCTTGTATTAAGCGCTCGAATTGAGTTCTGAATATCTGCAACAGTCGGAAATTCGATACCGAATCGAAATTATTACCTGACGAGGATTCGCTGCCGGAAAGAGTTGCGATGACAATTTATCGGAGTTACCAGCCGGGATGACACACTCAAAATGGCTCATTGGTTACGGTGTTTTCCTGTTTATCTGCGGGCTTGCGGGGTTTCTTTCGAATCCCACTGCGGCAAAAACAGCCTTGATTTCTGGCTCGGTCTTCGGAGCACTTTCTGCAATCTGGGGCATTCTTCTCAGCAAGGGGTTGGGATTTGCAAGATGGGCGGCGCTGGCGACGACGCTCCTGCTCTGCGCAGTGTTCAGCTGGCGTTCAGTAGTCAGCTGGCAGAAGTTTGCCGATGGCGAACCGAAAGCCTTCGCGGCCTCATTGATCACTCTGATGTTGCTGGGATCGATCGCTACAGTGGTAAGGATGCTGCTGGCGAAGTGCGATGCTAAAGCGGCTGGCTGAGCGGTTTTGATGAGCAGCATCTGCTCCTGATGGAAGTTGCCCAAGACATGACCGAACACCAATTCAGGGCCGATCGCTCAAATTGAATGAAAACAATTTCTCGGTTCGAAGAAACTGACTGATCGCGGAAACATCCATTCTGCCTCAGTCCGAAAAGTCAATGGATCTACGTTGCATATAGAATAGCAGAACCACATTGGAACCCCTCTCCAAACAGCATAAAGGCTATCACAGAGCTTACTACGACGCAGGCGATTCCCCAACGCTTTCCCTCACGCCAAAGTTCGATGCCCACCCCAATTGAAACGAGGAAGGCGAACGCGGAGATCGCAAGAAAGACCAGTTCAATCCCAATCGCACCGCGTACTCCGATCTTGCCATCCTGATAGAGTCGGTGGCCAAGTTGAACCACGGCATAGAACAATCCTCCCATCGCTACCGGCAGCCAAAGCAGGACATCGGCGATGATGTTTTTCATAGCGAACGTGTCATTTCGTCAATCCAATCGACGTGCTGTTGCCGATCTCTTTCCATGAACTGTTATGCGGAAGTGTAGCGAGATTCCTCCTGTCAGTTCCCCATCTGTGTGCTCAATTATCTCCATTACCGTCCTCATAATGCCGCCCAGGCAAGCCCAATTGCGTGAAGTCTTCATATGAAAATTTTGCAACTCAAGGTCGGATGATGAGTCCCTGTCCAGTCGGCAAAGTGAGAATCTGCACACCTACGCTGGAAGCAAAGGCGTCAAGGGCCTCTTTTTGAGGGCGGTGGTCTGCCCAGCCGTAGTCATCAAGAATAACGATTGCTCCCTGAACGAGCTCGTCCCAGAAGAATTCGAGGGCCGCAACTTCGGGTTCGGCAATGTTCATGTCGAGTGACATGTAGCAGACTTTGTTGATGCTGACCGTCGACAGGCTCTCGGGGACACGTCCTCTGACCAGCACTGCGCCTGGATAAGGCGCGAAATTCTGCTGTGCAAGGTTGTAGCAATCTTCGTAGAGATCCTTGTAGATAGCCTCCCGGTTCAAGGCTTTCTCTGCAGCATTGACCTGTTCAGGAGGAATCCCTCGTAGGTATCAAAGAGATAGAACTTCTTCCCTGTGCGATTGAAATCTACATACTCGCACACTGCGATCGAGAATATCCCAGTGTTAACACCGCACTCAACGAAATCGCCGTCGAGTTGTGCCGCATGCCTCGCCGCCCAGCAACTGACGTGGATTCGCCACTCAATGTGGAGATCAACATCAAGCTCGCCTCCAGCCAGGCGTTGCCCTGAGAAAATTCCCTTGCGGTAGGCGGACATGAATTTTTCGTCTTCAAGAAAAGCTACACTTTTACCCCAGACGCGGAGACCGTCAGAGTCGTAGTCATATTTCGTGACTTTGACTTCAGTGCGCAGAGAGCCGAGATCGCGTTGTGTGCGCTCGCTACTCCGTTTGAATGACTTGTTCAGAGACTGAATTTGCTTCTGAAGTTCACGGACGGTTGTATGTGTACGACGTAAACGTCCACGGAGCCAGAAAAGGAGTCCTATATTGAATAAAATAATGAGTAGTGTTCCAATCCAGAAAGTCATGGTAGTGGTCGGGCAAATTGTTCACTGTCGAGAAGAGAGTTCTTTAGCCAGTGAATCAATACTCAACTTTGAATATTGGGGTCAATTGGTGTATCGCGTCATTTCAAAAGCTGCTTGATTTTCGACTTCGCGACATATCGCCAGATTGCCTGTGTTCAATTCCTCCGGGCCTGTTACAATTCCGCTAGGCCAAACCACTGTAACAGTCGCCTTGGTTGCACTACCGACGCCTACTAGCATCGTAGCGCTGTTTTGACCGGCGAAACCTTCACCACAAACGTGTTCTCGTTCGATGTGGAGATCACCCGCCTGAATAACAACACGCGCACCGTAGCCATCGCGAGAGCTGGAGGTGCTCGATGGTTTGGCAGTGTTGTTGGCGCCGACGAATCGCAACGCGATAAAGTGATTGTCGCTGCGATGCCCAGCTTCAACGGAACAATTACGAAACCAGCTCTAGAGTGGTTCGTTCGCATTTACGACTGCGATATCACTACGCCCGTCTTTGTCAAAGTCCCAACGCACCCAAGTCCGGCTGTCGGCGATCTCGTCGGCACCGCTTATGCCAGAGATGTCGATAAAGTCCGTCCCCGAGGAGTTGAGGAACAGTTTATTTCGTTCATTGCCGCTGTATGGATGTTTATGAAATTCAGGGCCGTAGAGATTGAATCGCTCAAACTCCGGCTTCTCCAGGCCAGTGGTGGAATCGATTATCCATTGTGACTCATCGCGGAATGTGTCCGGCAAGCTTTCATCCGAACGCACGACCGTGCGCCAAAGGCAACTTCACAAATCGATGTTGTTACTGACCTTTTCCGGAGGAGTGTAAAAACCACTGGAGACGTAGAGGTCGAGAAAGCCGTCGTTGTCGAAGTCGGCGAATTGTCCACCCCACGACCAGCCAGCATTGGCTACTTGCACCGCGGGCCTCTCCAGGCCAGATGTCCGCTCGAATGTGCCATCACCTGAATTGCGAAACAGGTAGTTGCCCTCCGCCCCAGCGACCATTCGTCTATCGATACCTGACACCTGAGACGTGATCCGACGACCGGCTTTTGAATACATGTTAGAGACGTAGAGATCCTGTCGCCCATCATTGTCGTAGTCGCCGAATGCAGCTCCCATGCCAAAGCCCATCAAGCCAGTGCCGGAGGACTCAGTGATTTCTGTAAATCCCGTGACGCCGTCGTTCCGAAAGAAGTAGTCAGGTGCGAAGTCGTTTGCAACGTAAAGATCGGGATCGCCGTCTTTGTCGAAGTCACTCCAAGTTGCCTGAAATGTGTTTCTGTAGCCTTCCAGTGTTGCCGACTCTGGAGCGCGTGCAAACTTTCCGTCACCCTTATTGACGAATAAGACATTCGGTGGGCCGACTTGACTGAGAAATCCGTGGTAATTGGAGTAGTGGCGCTTTACTTCGGCGGCTTCCTCAGCGGTCAGGAATTTCTCTGCCCACTCAGGCTTTCCAGATGATTTCCCAGTGATGCGCGCCGTGATGTCCAGTGGGCTGTAGGTGCAAAAATAGACGTCGAGCAATCCGTCGCCGTTATAGTCGGCGGAACTGGTCGAGGTCACGAGATACGGCAAATCACCGTCGATGTTGCCGAACGATGCATCGATGAAGTTACCGCCCGCGTTAATCAAATATTGACTCCTCTCCAGGCTACGGCCTAACATTAAGTCAAGATCGCCATCGTTGTCGAAGTCCGCGAAGGTAGCGCTGGTCGACCGACCCTCGACGTTTAGTCCATAGTTCGATGCGACTTCTTCAAACGTTCCATTGCCAAGATTGCGGAAAAGCATGTTACTACCCCAGCGCACACACACGTAAAGATCATCTCGGCCATCACCATCGATATCCACCACCGACAATGCCGGGTGAATGTTAACCGCATCCGGAAAGAATCTAGCGTCCTCATAGTCCCGCGGTTTACGTGCAGGCTTGTTGCCGAAATAGCTGTCGACGAGAATCTGCCGATGGGTCGATGTGATCGCACGTCGGCGATCATGTTCGTCGGGGATTGCCGTAGCCAGGACGTTATCAAAGAGCAAGGCTGGGCTTTCGAACACATGGAATCTTGTCTGGCTCCATGCGGAGATTTTCCATTCACTATCCTGTCGCGTCCATGTCAGGTTTTGTTCTGCGTGCAAGGACAACCACTTCCCGCCACTACTTACCAGCGCGGCAAAACCGCAAGGTGTAATGAACGTATTGCCGCTGTATCCAGGAAATGATCCGCTGATGAGATAGAATTTCGCAGTTGTTACTACTGATCCAGATGGCATAAACTCTCGCCACAGATTCAGGATTTCGCGATCTGTCTCGACGGGGACATCTGCGATTTCGATCGAAAACGACTTCACCTTCGATTCACTAATTTCAGATTCGCTTGACCTCGACAGTGGCGCTGCCAACCCCGCGACCATCACTGTGGCATCAAAAAGTGTGCCCGAACCGTTTCCTTTGAGGCCGCCTCCCTTGAAGCTTTGAGCTAGTATTTCCAGGCGCGGATTGAGCTGCAGGATAAGCTCCTCTGACGCAACCAGTGACCTTACTAAGGTGAGATCTTCCGATTTGCTGGTCACCACAGGAGAGGTGCCATCTTCACAAGATGTAACAAGGGCAATTGCGACCCCTGATGCCACGGCGCCCACTGTGCCCCAAAACTTGGAGATAGTTTCCCACATTGTGCCAGCTTATTACACCGAGAAAACCTGGCGGACATTTCCCGCAGAATTCTCAAATATCAATTAGATCGTTTTGATTGTTTTCGATCACTCACGACGTCGACGCAGCAATAATCCCGCCAAGCCGAGCCCAAGCAAACCGAAAGCAGACGGCTCGGGAACACCATCGTATACAAAATTACCCGCTCCGTAGCGTATCGAAGGTCCTCCGTCGAGGCTTCCAGGAAAAGTCCCCGGTGCGGCTGGCTCTCCAAATCGTGAGCCGCCGACGAATTCGATCTGACCACCGCCGTCATTGTTCGTGGTGGGCCAATTACCGGCACCACCGTCGTTTCCATTGCGTTCACCGACACCGTATCCCCAAGCGGTGAGAGTGTAATTGCCCGGATCTAGAGACAGGCTAGCCTCTTTGAATCGATAGGAACCTTCCAACAAACCTGAATCAACAGATGTGAACGTCGTCACTCCCAGGACGGCTCCCGCGTCGGCATCATCTGCGAAATCATCGGGCGTTCCACCGTCATCTCGTGGAAAAATTCCTACGGAGATGTCGAGATTCATACCATCCCCGTTATCATCGAACGCTCCAATCTGCGAAATGAGAATGGGTGAATGAACTATAAAATCGAAACCGAGCGAGGCGCCAAATTCCTGATTGCCAGCAGTGAGGGTAGCTTCGATGGCTGTGTTTGCCGCGTGGGCTGACGAACATGCGATGCCTGCAGTGATAACAAGGGAAGTGATTCGATTCATGATGATTTTGGTTGTAAGAGTTGAGCAGCGAGAGTTTGACCTACTGAGATCATAGCATTCGAATTCGTCATTCCCCTTGCACCCTGTAGTAGCGCCAGGGAGAGTCGACGGGAATGTTCTCTTCGGTAAATTCCGTTGAGTCTCCATCTGAGAGTAGTCCATCTTCAAGCTCAATCCACTGATCCAAGTCAGTCGAGTAGGAAATGGCGTAAGACCCAGAAGGTGAGGAATTCCACTCAATCGTGACGGAGCGGATCGTCTGGTCATAGATGATCTGTGTGATTTCAAATGGAACTCCAGAACCTTCATCGAAGGTGAAACTGCCGGCACCGTAACGCACTTCGGGTCCGTTGTCGGGTGACGGTTAGCGCAAAAATAACTGATCCCGATGGCGTTGCAAGAGTGACCCTGCTGTATCAAGTCGTAGAGCCGGGCAACTACATTCGCTCCACCGATGATGCCTTTGAGGAAAACTGGACACCGATGGAGATGGGCGATCCCGATGGTGACGATGTGTTCACCGTTGACATGCCGGCAGGTATGCAAGTGCACCGGCATTTGATCCGCTACCGTATCGAAGTGGAAGACACCGCGGCAAGCGCCGTGCGGATACCTTATGTGGACGATCCGGCTCTGAACTTCGCTTACTTCGTTTACGATGGCGCACCCGCGTGGAGCGGCTCATTTAAGCCCGGAGAAGAAATTGTCACCTTCAGCACCGACGTCATGAATTCGCTGCCGATCTACCACTTGATCGGGCAGCAACGTGACGTTCGCGACTCGCAATATAGTTCGAGCAATAACGATGGGGTCTATCGTTTCCTCGGTACACTTGTGCATGACGGCGAAGTTTATGATCACATGTCTTACCGCATTCGCGGGCATGGCTCGACCTACAACACCGGTAAGAACAAATGGAAGTTGCGTTTTAACACCGGCCACTACTTCAGGGCCCACGACAACTACGGACGACCCCGCAACGAGCGCGTAAAAACCATCAATTAGAGCGCTCTGGCGAGCCCATGGAACCCGGCCAATCGCGGCATTGCCGGGCTTGATGAGGCCTATGCTTTTCGGCTCTGGCAGCTCACGGGAACGCCCGCAGCCAACACCAACTATTTTCACCTGCGCATTATAGATGACGCGATCGAGCAAGATCCAGAAGACCAGTACAACGGCGACAACTGGGGGCTCTACCTTGCTATCGAACAGTCGGACAAACGCTTTCTGGATGAGCGCGGACTGCCCGATGGGAATACGTACAACATGCACTTCGGCAACAGTAATGTTCTCAATCAGGCACCAGGAGAGCCTGCGACCACATCAGATCTGCGCCGCTTCTACGGGACGTCTGCTAACGGCTATAATAAGCGCAATCCTATTCAGCCGGTTGAGTGGTGGGATGAGAACGTTGAGATCGATCACTACTTTTCCTACCGTGCCGTAGTCGAGGCGGTGAACCACAGTGATCTGCGCGATCAGGAGAACTCGAACTACTACCACAATCCAGTGACTGGCAAATGGACGATGATCCCATGGGACGTCGACCTACTTTACGAAGAATTCGACCGATGGGGACCGAAAGCCGTGCAATCTCAAGCGCCGTTGGAACAATTTCGCAAAGCTCTCGACCATCCCGAGCTAAATCTGCGCTTTCAAAATCGTGTCCGCGAGTTGCAGGACTTGTTGTTGAACGATGATCAAGGCTGGACGCTCACTGATGAACTTGCAGGCATTCTTGGCAGCGTTGACGGAAAAACGGGATGGGCTGAACTTGACGCTTACCGTTGGGAAGAAGATCCGAGGTCGCGTTCGATTGAGGGGCGATCGACCGGCAGCGGTGCCTTCTTCGTCAATCCCTATCGCTCGACTCGTTTTCCCTCCAAGCAGCGCGAACTTGTGAGCGGCGATTTCGCCGGCATGGTGCAGTGGGTAAAGGACTTCATAGTGCCAACCGGTTTCGGCGGTGGTCGTCTCAACGACACGGCTGAAGATACGACGATTCCACAAAGACCCAATCTGACTTATGTAGGTGCACAAGGGTTTCCTCTCGGCGGCATCGTGTTGGATCGTCTACTTTTGCTTCTCCGGACAACGGTACATTTCAAGCGATGCAGTGGCGCCTTGGCGAAGTGCGCAGCATTGTGGGCGAGCCTTTCATTTACGAAATTGAGCCGCTCTGGAATCCTGAGCCAACCAGTGCCATTGCTACGCAACAAGCGATCCCGACTTCGGCACTCGTGCCGGGCAAGACCTTCCGCGCCCGTGTCCGCCATAGCGATACCGCCGGGCGCTGGAGTCGCTGGTCGGAGCCAGTTGAATTCTCTCCAGGCGAGCCCGATTTGACGGCACTGCGTGAGAGCCTGGTCATCAGCGAGATCATGTATGCCCCTGCGCCTCTGTCGCCTGAGGAACTCGCCGCTGGGTATGAAACAGCAGACTTGGAGTTTATCGAACTCTACAATCGGGGAACAACGGCCATCGACCTCACTCCGTTGCGTTTTACAAAGGGAATCGATTTTGACTTTGTCACTCTCGTAAATCCAGTTCTCGCTGCGGGACAAACTCTTGTCATCGCCCGCAATGCTGACGCGTTTGCGATGCGCTACGGAATGACCGCCAATGGCGCATGGGGAACCGACAAACTGTCAAACCAGGGCGAGCTTCTCAAACTCAGCTACGGCGCTGGCTTATCGGTCATTGAGATCGAATATGACGATGGAGCTCCCTGGCCAGCGGTGATCAGATCAGGGTCGATCGAATTACGTAATGTCACTGGAAACAATACAGCCGCAGAATTGTGGCGACGGAGTGCACTTCCCGATGGATCACCGAATTCGATTCCTCGAGCCGATCCTGTCACGCAAACTCCGATCATACTGAGTGTAGAACTGGTTGGCAGCATTCTGCGGCTCACGACCGAGTTCCACGTTGACGCGGGAATTCCTAAGTTGCACCTATCAAGAGATCTCGTCACGTGGTCGGAAGCGGAAAGCGTGAACACCGAAACGGAAGAGCTCGGCTCTACACGAAGACATTACTCAGAAATCACTCTCGAAAAATCCGATAGAATTCTCTATGTCCGAGCGGAGTATTAGTAAAGTGGACAAGCGCCAACAAGCGCCTCCCACCGTCGGTCGCCCTTCCGCAGTTGCTTCTGCTGGTGTTTCCCTTATTTTGGTCATTCGAGGTTCAGACCAAGACTTCGTCGATATAAAACGATTGAAAAATGACTAGAATCGAATCGGGCAGGGTAGGCAGGGATTATCCACTCGTCAGTCATCGCGCGTTACACGATGCTGTTGTGACTCATGCGCCAGTGGCCTCTTCTACTTCTACTTCGACTCACTTTGTGTGCTTCGTATGTGTACTCACGGTTTTCGCAGAGCCCTTATCCCTGCGGGCTCTGCGGTTTGGCTTCGCCAGTTTCGTGCGCTTCGCACCGGATCATTCTTCCCACGGGTCGCCCCCCCCTTCCACAGCTGCCCCATTGGTCATGATTACCCCGGCTTCTGGTGTTACGGGGAACGTCTGGGCCTGTTGGAAATTTATCGTCTTTTCGGAACCGGAGCCGGAGAACGGAATTAAGGCTAGTCCTTCGATCATGATTTTATCATGGCCCAGCGGGGCGTTTTCGTCGTGATTGAGGACTCCTGCCAGGACGAAGACTTGGCCTTGCGGCAGGGCATCAACGGGGCAACGGAACTGCACTGACATGAGGGAGCCGATGGGCATTTTTCCTGGGAGGACGCGGACGAAGGCGACTGTTCGATCGTAGTTACGCGGCAGGAATGGGCGTGCCCAGTGAGACGTATCCTCATCTGCCTGAATGAAGCCGCGATAGAGATCAAGCCGCACTACGGACACGAAGAAAATTTCGTCTGCGGCTGTCGCGGCACCGGGCAACTGCTGTCGAATCCAGGAACGGACTTCTGCCTGAGAGTCATCGTCGAGTGCCAGTTCTGTCTGCAATTTCCCAACGTTGGAAAAGCCCGTGGCCATGACGACGCCCACTGCCGCTACGGACACTGTAATCATGGCCCATGCGGTGATTCGACCAACGCCACTCCATGCAGCACTCATGCGGGCCGTCTGCAATTGTTTCTTGTCTTCGTCATTCTGATCATCACTTCGTTCTTTTACCAGTCGACTCACGATCATCTCAAGCGCCATGAATAGGACAGCGATGAACACCCAGGAGGTCAGTGGCGTCATTCTGTTCATGCCGAAATTTCCGATCATCGCGCTCATCATTGCACCGCTAAATAGAGTGGCCAGCAGCACAACAACAGCCAATCGCAGCATTCGATCACCCAGCCACAGACACACTGCAACCGACGCTGTTAACACCAGTCCGACAGAGACGAAGCCCACGATTGGGGCCAATGCCGCAGAGGCCAGAAAACATCCGCAACCAGCGATCGATCTGCCATTCGCCCAGCCACGGAGCGCCGCAAAAAATCCCGCCAGCAGGAGGCCCAGTCGGGTCAATGGTTGGCTGTAGTCATGGGCAGTGAGGTATTCTAACATCCACCCAAACAGCCGCTTGAAGTAGCGAAGGGGACTTTGTTTGACGGTTTCTGCATAGCGCTTGGAAAAGAATGCATGGGCTTCCCCCAACCGTTCGCGCTCCACTCCTTCGGCGATCAATTCGTCGTAAAGTTCTGCCCCCCAACCTGGTGAGTCGGCTGCTGCGGAGTAGAGTAAATCGGAGCCTGCGGTTGAAAGTGAAAACGTATCGTAGTGAATCTTCTGGCGAATCATCCATGGTGCCATGACGCATGTGGCACCGATGGTGAACATAGCGCAGACCAGAATCGTGCGTTTGAGTGGCAAGCGCTGCAGTAGACAGACGCCCAGAGTAATGAATGCAAACAGGGGTAACCCTAACATTGTAAACGTCCGCGTGAGATTCGACAGACCGATCAATGCGCCAGCGGCAAACAGTGTCCACACATTGACCTTTAGTAATCCAGCCCACCAGACATACGCACCCGCAAGGATCAATGTAAGGCCCATGGGCTCGGTGATCAACAGTTGCAGATCGGTCAACTGCTGGTGCGCGAAAAGAAAGACAACGACGGCAGCAAGGGCGATCGCACGTTTGCCTGTGGCATGCGCAATCAACAGAAAAAGGAACAGACCAGAGAGGCTGCCGCAGATCAAATTGATCACGTGCCCGGTCTGCAACGACTCACCAAACACATGGTAAGCAGACGCAAGAAAAACAGGATAAAATGGACGCTGCCCGGCATAGGCACCGTGGAAGCCAGCGCCTCTGAAGAGCGCCGACGCTTGATCCAGCCATCCCAGGGCATCACTGTAAGGGATGCCATTGATCGAGAATCCGCCGTCCGAAAACTCCGCATAGGCACCCATGGCCCAGCTTCGCACAGCAAGCGCGACTACCAGCAGCGCGAGGGCGACCCCGCCGATTGCTGGAGCGCTAAACCGCCAAGTGACGGGCTGATCACCTCGCCGCCAGATCAAAATCGTCGCAGCAATCAGGAGCGCAACACTACCGACGATCGGCAACGGCTTGATGCGAGCGGGCACCTCAAGGGTGTATTTGCGACCGTTGAGAACTGGAGAAGTGGCATCAGAGGCTGACATGCGTAGCGTGCCTTTTTCGTCCAGTCGGTACCGTCCGCTGCCGTGCTTGCGCACACGATTGTTGCTTCGCTCGCTGGGGCCCAGCAGTTTTCCATCTTCGAAAACTCTGAGATGGTGAAGCGCTGCATAGGTGCGATGCTCACGCGGGAGCTTTACTTTGAAGGCATGCCCCTTCTCAGGAAGCATGCTCTCTGGATCAATTTCAATCGTTCGCGTGAACCCAAGACCAAAATAAAGCTGCGCAAAAACGGCCGCGCACAACAGCAAGGCAACGAGCCACAGCCAGCGCGCAAATTTACCTCCAGATGAATCCGCAGCCTCACTCATCAGCAATCGATTGGCTCCGGCACTGGAGAACTAGAAGGACTTGGAAAAATCATCCGTAGATGCATGCATGATCTCGATTTTCTTCTTTTCGAAAGTCGATGATTCCGCGCGATCCGTCAGCAGCCTCGCATAGAGATCGGCATCCATCGGCAATTGAATTGTCTTGTCCTCCCATGCCGAAAGCATCGTTGCATTGGCAAGTTCAACACTGTTGATGCCCTCAATCGCAGGGCTGATGAGATTGGCACCGTCTAGCACTGCATCGACAAAGTTCTGCAAAATTTCCACGTGCTGGCCACCGCGCCCTTCGATCGGAATGTTGACGTCCCAGGTGTCGGGTTTCGCGAATCCTGCATGCACGTTGTTGCTGAACTCAGACATTTCCCTGGTGTTGCGCTTCCACCGGATATTTCCTTCTTCGACTGTCACCAGACCGCGCTCTGCGACAACTTCCAGGCGATTCTGGCCAGGTGCCTCACCGGTTGACGTGATGAACGTAGCGTTCTTGCCATCAGCGTAGCGGAAGTAAGCGGTCACGTCATCTTCCACTTCGATCTGATGGTAGCGGCCGAAATTACAGAATCCATGCACGCGTTCCGGCATGCCAAAGATCCACTGGAAGAGATCAAGATTATGCGGACATTGGTTCAACAACACGCCACCGCCCTCCCCTTTCCATGTCGCCCGCCAGCCGCCTAGCGCATAGTAATATTCTGTGCGAAACCAATCTGTTACCGTCCAGTTGATGCGGCGCACTTTTCCGATTTCGCCGCTGTCCACCAGTTGCTTCAATGTCCGATAATGCGGATCGGTGCGCTGATTGAACATCGCCGCAAACACTTTGGATTTGTCCGTGTAGGCATCGATCAGCTTTTGGCAGTCGGCCTTGTGTACTGACAGCGGCTTTTCCACCAGCACGTGCAGTCCCGCCTTCAAGGCCTCGACACCAATCGGCGTATGCGAGTAGTGGGGAGTGCAAATGTGGATGGCATCGATCTCGCCAGAGGCTATCATTTCGCTGACATCGCTGAATTGCTTTTCACCATCCACCGGGTCCGGCAAAAAATCTGCGCGGTCACAGATTGCGGTGACTTCGACACGTTTTACTTTGCCGTCGCGAATATTCTGACGATGCGCTCGGCCCATGTTTCCGAGGCCGACGATTCCGATTCTGACTTTATCCATAGGCAGGGAGAGTGTTGGCGATGAGGTCATTTGTCAATGCCCAGCCGCTGGACGATTGGAGTAGAACAACGGCCGCAGCACGCTATTTCAGCCTGTAAGGAAACAGCGACACGAAGAACTCGGGTGCCCAGAGGGGCTCCAGCTCTTCGAAACGTGTAGAGTCATCCAGTAGCGCCAGAATGTCAGCATTCATTTCCTCGGCGAGCCCTTTGTGCCCGACGACCACATAGAGTTGCTTCTGTTCTGTTTGTGCTTCCGCAATGACGGTTTCGAGTTCTTCCGCTGTGCGCACGCGAAACCGGAGCCGCGGATCGTAGATTTCCCATGAGCGCCAGAGGCTGACGACGATCGATTTTGAATCATCGGCGTAAGGTTGATCTTCGTGTTGCCAGCGCGTTGCTTCTGCTGCACCGCGAAGGTTCTCAGTGGGATGCGCGACAAGAACGGCGAGCCCTCTCCAAAAGATCACGGCACTGACGCCAAGAACGGCCAAGGTTGGCACAAACTGCCAGACCGCAGTAATCGATTTTCCCTTTTTTTCCAGAATTGATGACAACTGCTGGCCACTCGTCGCCAGGAGAAGGGAAAAGACGGCGACTGCCGCGGGAAAGGCTGGCAGGAAATACTGCGGGAACACGGCGTGTCCTTTTCCAGCGCCATGTGCAATTGCCAGAATCACGGCACCCACAGGAGCCAGCAGCAGTAGTGCATTCCAGCGCCCTTTCTGAACCGTCAATTTCAAGGCGAAAAGAAACATCGCCGTGAGCAATACTAACATTACCACTCCTCCGGATGTCACCGCTAATCCTACGTCGAGCGGATTGTCAGGATGGGAGGCAGCGTAGTCAAAGCCAGTGAAAACTCGCGACCAGAGCATCTGGTAGTGTGAGGCCGTCATCTTCCAGGAGAATGTCATGGAAGTCTCCAGATAGCGCATAGTCTGAAGCGTGGTGGGCAGCGCTAAAGTCGCATACACGCAACCGGATAGTGAGTTAACCACAAACCAGCGCTTCAGTGAATCCATGGCACCACTGGATCGATCCGCACGATGGCGCAGCAACAACAGCACAGCGACGCTGGCATTGAGCAGCAGCAACACGTATATACTGGCAGTAAAAGAGTAAAGCGCCAGCGCCTGAAAAAGGGCAAACAAGATCCAGTGCCGCCAGCGCGAATCGCCGTTCATGGCCTTGCTGAGCATCCATGAGGACAATGTTAGAAACGTCATCGCCATGCCGTAGCCACGGGCCTCTGAACTGTAGCGAAGGTGATTCGGGTGCAGAGCAAGCATCGCCGCGGCGATGATTCCAGCCAGTGGATGTCCCAGCTGCCGCAGCCACATTGCCATGGCAAAGATCCCCACCAGCCCGGCAATGAGTGACGGCAGACGTGTCGCCCATTCCTCAATGTGCTCATCGTTGTAGCCGCGCAAGTCGTTCCAGGTTTCCAGGCAAATCTTCGACAAAGCACTCTGGAACACGTGATTATTGGCTCGCGCGTTGTAAAATAGAGTGGTCGTCCACGGGTGTTTTTCGAAAGTCAGACTTCCATCTTCCTGCTCCGAGAATTCCCCCCACGCATGCGCAGACAACGCCCAGTCTTCGTCTCCCCAGAACGACAGATCCATGCGTGCGATGCGCGGCACTGCAGCGACGACAATGATCGCGAGGAGGATTAATCCGAATCGTCGCACATCCTTTCCCTTGCCAAAAAGCGGCGCTTCTCCCAACGCAATCTTCGTTGGCCGTGCCCACCACCGCGCTGTCGCGCCGAACACTAGCAACGCAAGAGCACCACCGGCAGCGCCATACCACACCCAGATTTCACGATATGTTCGCACCGGCGGTTTTTTACCAGCTTCGGCACGCGCATCCACTGCTTGCTGCACGATCCATGGCTTCTTGGCATCCGCAAGCTCAGCAGCAATCCAGCCAGCGCCGAGGATAAAAAGCAGTGTGACTAGAATCCACCGATCCGCAATCAGACGGCGGGTGAAATGAAGGAAATTTGTCAAAAGAATGGGGGCGGCTTGACTACTGAGAGCAGACAACGCAGCGAAGGGCAACCGCTCATTTCCTATGGCGTGCGATCACTCAGCAGAGGGCTCGACCGGCACGGGCGTAGCCGACGATTTCTGCGGTGCTGGCAATTCTTTCACGGCAGCTGTCGTCATGGATTGGAGAACGCGGGACACGGTCGGAGTCGCTCCGTATTCGGGTGCTTTAGGATAACCAACTCTGCTATCTGCAGTCCGGCTTCGAGAACGTGCATTGGAAGACTCAGATGCCCAGACTCGCTGCCCGGTGGAGACATCAAAGATGCGATATTTCGCTGTCACAGAGCGCTTTGTCTGAGCGATCGTGACATACTTGACGCGTCGTCCCGACACCTCGCCCTCCGCGTCATAGGTGTTGCGTGAGTCCGTGTTGTTGGTCACAAAACGGTCGACCGAATTGAAAGTGATGACAATGTAAACCACGTAGCGGGCACCTTTTGCCGCCAGGCCCGCCAGCTGTTCTGGTGGAATGGATTCGCCAATTGAGGCACTGACGGTTGCCTTCGACAGAAGCGTATCACCGAGCGCTGTCGACACTTCTGCATGAGAGAGAATTGGCACTTCCGGCCGCCGGCTTTTCATTTCGCGTTCGAATCTGTCCACGATTGAGGCCTTCTGCCGGGTGGTGAGTTCTTCTGCCGTATTGATCTGGGTGACGCCACCAATTGCCAGCGTCCCCTCCTTTAACGCAGTCGGCGTAAAGCTTGGATCCAAGTGTGTCAGCTGTGCACCGACACATCCAAATAAGAACACACAACCGACCACTACCAACAGGAATCGCGTATGAAGCACTATGAATTTCAATGAAGTCATTTTCGATATTGCAACACCCGGCACTCTACTCCGATCTGCTTCGATCTCAAAACTGAATCTCCAACTCCCACACAACCAGATAGCTACTCCCTCTGCGAGGCAATGATTTGTCGAATACTGAGGTAGTGCGCCTTCCACGCATCACGGCTGTAGCCACCGCCCAGCGTCATCACTACGGGCAGGCCCCGGTCGCGACATGCATTGATCACCATGCGGTCGCGCTGCACGATTCCGTCATGGCTCATGGCTAAATGCGCCAGTAAATCTCCTCGCAATGTATCGCTACCTGCGACGAAAAAGACGATGTCAGGCTGCTCAAATTGCTCGAACACCTGCGGCAGATGATGCGCCAGCAGACTCAAGTAGTCGGCGTCATCCACCCCAGGGAGCAACGCCACGTCGTAGTCTCCCGTGACCTTCGGGATCGGGTAGATCCCCGCTTCATGCATGGAAAATGTGAACGTGTCAGGATCGCTCTGTAGACAGGCGACCGTCCCATTCCCCTGATGGACATCGAGATCAATGATCAGCGCGCGACGGATCTTCCCGTCTTTCTGCAGTTGGCGGATCGCCACTGGAATGTCGGCGTAGATACAGAAGCCCTCTCCACGACCTGGCATTGCATGATGATAGCCACCACCAATGTTGATGCCGATGCCAGCCTTCAGCGCTTCCCGTGCAGCAACAAGTGTTCCGCCACTTGCCAGTCGAAATGGCCGCAACACACGTGTCTCCAGCATCTCACTGGACAACGATGCAGCTTCAGGCGCTTCGAGACAACGGGCAACGGTCGCGGGATCATTCAATCGATCCAGGTAATCGGCCGTGTGCACTCTCAAAAGTTGCTTACGGGAGATCTCGTCAGGCACAAAAACATCGGTCGGCGCGAACATATTGCGATCCACCAGAGCCCGATAGACGCGCTCATACTTTCGCATATCGAAAGCATGAAGCCTCTCTACCCCACCCGCCTGAATGCGGTAGTCCTTTGCGTAAACGACGGCGACCTTACCGTAAACCGCGTGGCCAGAACGCGGCAGCAACACTTGCTTGAGTGTCGCAGGAGTCGAACAACCACAGAGCATTGCGCCGACGGAGAGGAACATAAACAGCGCCGCGCTCGACCAGCACGCACGCAAACACAGGATGTTTCTTAATTTGCCCATTAATCGGCCGCTCTGGAGTAGACGCACGAGAGCCACGGTTTCTTACAACTTTCTAATGCATTTCCACAGAACAACTGCCGAGACCACCTGTGAAATAGTGAAATTGCACATTAGGATGATCTGCCAATAGCGACATCGGCACTGCTGAATCAGCGATCCCTTTTGAAATCATGAGAGCTGTGAGTCTCTGCCCCAGGGGATTATCATGCGTGCCTGCCTGCCAGATGGATATCTTGTTCGCTTTCCACGTTTCGACGGGGCCAACGGTGATCGCCTTTTGCGGCACAAGCGTAATATTGCCACCGCCGGACGTTCGGGCATTTTGCGCCAGTGTCACCGGATGAAGCTCAACGATACGTGTGCCCAGTTTGCGGTATTCCTCCGGGCTCGGCGGCGCATCTGCCCATTCCCCTTGCCGCCGGACGGGATCGTTAAATGCCCAGTGCTTGATATCACCTTGCCCGCCCTGCATGACCGCGCAGCGAATCCCGGCATCCCAGGACTTGCTGAACGACTCAACATCAGCACCTGGAAAATGCAGATTTTTTTCCGGCATCTTCAACTCCGCACGAATGCGATCAAAACACAGCTCACGGTCAGCGCGCTCAAACGACAACGGGTGCGATACAGGCACTTCCTTCTCGCCATCATACCACTCATCCATTCCCCAGAAATGAGCATGCGCGAGGTCGATTTCTAACGAATTCACCAGTCGAGCCACCAGCGGCAGTTGCTCAGTCGGGCCAATCGGCCCACAGATTCCCACCGGATTGTCTGCAGTCGATGACTTCCACGTGTCGATGTACTCAAGCGCCTCAGCCAGATAAAAACCCTCTAGAGTATCGTAGAAATTCACACAGAATCCTGGCCGCGAAAGCTGTTTGAGATCGCTGGCAGAAAGTGATGCAGCATCGCTGATCAATTCCGAATCAAGAGTCGTGTAGTCCCACCAGTCAGGAGCAATTGTGCTGCGTTTTCGAGGCATTCCCCAAGAATGCGAAACGCCACCACTTGTTGTCGAGCTTTCGGTTTCAGTGAGACACTTTTGCGAATTGCAGAGCAATCACGATATCCAGATGACTCACCCATCTTTATGGATTTATCAAATACAATTACAAATATTGTATTTTTTATTGAATATGGTAATTTTACAAATACTCATCCATCATCCTAGCTCTCCTCTTTCGCCAGCGACTCCCACTGGACGTTGCAGGGATGCACTGAGCACTCTCGCACGAACAGCATAACCAACTCATTATCAACATCTATGCTGTTCAATTCCATCGATTTCATCGTCTTCTTTCCGCTGGTGGTCGCGCTATTCTTTGCGTTGCCACATCGGTTCCGATGGATGCTTCTGCTCGCAGCCAGCTACTACTTCTACATGTGCTGGAAGGTGGAATATGCCGCTCTGATCCTGGCATCGACCATCGTCGACTACTGGGCAGCGCACCGCATGCAACGCTCCAGCCAGCACAAGCGATTCTACCTTGGACTGAGTCTGCTGAGCAATTTGGGGATGCTGTTTGGCTTCAAGTACTTTAACTTTTTCAACGATTCTGCCCGTGCGGTGTTTGATCGATTCAACGTCTTCTACGACGTTCCCGCATTCGATGTCTTACTGCCCGTTGGCATCTCGTTTTACACTTTTCAGACGCTGAGCTACACCATCGACGTCTATCGGGGAAAACAAAAAGCGGAATCGCACTTCGGCATCTTCGCCCTCTATGTGTCGTTCTTTCCCCAACTGGTTGCGGGCCCGATAGAGCGCCCTGCCCACCTCATTCCTCAATTTAAGAAGCACCAAATAGTGGATCCTGATCGCATCGGCTCTGGGCTGCGATTGATGCTCTATGGATTTTTCAAGAAACTGATCGTTGCCGATCGGCTTTCCGTTTACGTCGACACCGTCTATGCCGCTCCTGATGCACACAGTTGGCTGACACTGACTGTCGCCACCATCTTCTTTGCTGTTCAAATCTACTGCGATTTCTCCGGATACTCGGACATCGCGATCGGCGCATCACGTATCATGGGCTATGATCTGATGATCAATTTCCGCCGGCCCTACTTCTCCAAGTCATTGGCTGAATTCTGGCGTCGCTGGCACATTTCGCTGTCCACGTGGTTCCGCGACTACGTCTACGTTTCACTGGGAGGCAATCGCGTCAGCCATGCCCGACACCTATTCAATCTATCCGCAGTCTTCCTGATCAGCGGTCTGTGGCACGGGGCCAATTGGACGTTCGTCGTCTGGGGAGGCATCCATGGTTGCGTGCTCTGCCTGTCAATTCTTACTATTGACTGGCGCACACGCATTCCTGGCTATCATTGGCTGGCCAGGCATCGACTTGTCCATCAGACGCTGCAAGTCCTCACCGTTTTCCTCATTGTCAATGTCGCCTGGGTCTTCTTCCGCGCTGCAAACATTGGCGATGCAATGACCATACTGAGTCGAATATTCACTCTCGCTGGCAGCGGATTCTTCACAGGCGAAATGGTCGCGTTCGGGCACTCGCTACTCGCGGTCGGACTATTGTTTTCGCTGGAAGCGTTCAAGGAATGGAATCTGGGCCGCTTTGGTTTCAACTGGCTCGGGCAATTCACAGTCGTTCGTTCCGTCGGCTGTGCTGCTGCGGTGCTCCTTATTCTTCTGCTTGGTGTCTTCGATGGCGGGCAATTCATTTACTTCCAATTCTAATCATTGATCCGATTATGAGAGCCACCCTGGAATCTATTCCCAGCACCACACGCACCCAGCCACTACCAGCTTCAGTTGTGGACACCGACAGCGTGCCCAAGATTGCCGCTGTCTCGCAAAAACGGGCGCTGATCAAGGGCCTGCTTAGCTTTACCTGCTTCGCAATTGCCCTGTGGCAGGGCGACTACTGGGGAGGCAAGGCTCTCGAGCACCTCTACTTTCAACAGCAGAGCGGCGACGACTGGAACACCACCGTTTCCCTGATGCACTCGACGGCTGATATCGAAATTTTCGGCGACTCACGCGGCTGCCATCACTATAATCCCCAAGTAATTGAAGATACGCTGGGGAAGAGCATGGCCTGCCACAACTCCAGCCGAAACGCGCAGACTATCCTCTACTCTAACACTGTCGCAAATGCACTCATCGATCGCCACCGTCCGCAGGCGATCATCCTGGATCTGAATCCAGTAGTAACCCTGGGCACGGCAGCAGCGGCTGAACGACTATCCGTACTGCTGCCCTACTACGATCGCGTCCCTGCAGTGCGCCCGGTGATTGATGCCCGCAGCAAACACGAACACTTAAAGCTCCTCTCCCGTTGCTATCGCTTCAATTCCAAACTCCCCACGCTGTTAAAACACATGCTGGATCCCGAGCCGTCCGATCTGAAGGGACATCATCCCCTCATCGGCCAACTGCCATCCCATGCATTTCAACTCTCCCCGGACCAACCTTCCCCTGAAGAGATGGCAGCGCAAGTTGACCCGCTGCTTGAACAAGCCCTGAGGGGAATGATCACGCGCGCCAACGCTGCAAACATCCCGGTCATCTTGATTTCTTCACCGATCTATCAATTAACGTTTGAGCGCGCCTGTGAAGCATTGGCGCTCGAGGCCATCCATGGACTCAACTTCAAGCACTGGGATTACCTTGAGGATTCTCGATTCTACGGTCAAAAGAACAAATTCTATGACCGCACGCACCTGAACACAAAAGCAGCCGACGAATTTTCCGCGATCATTGCAGAGCGCCTGAAAACCGTCCTTAAACCGCCATTCGTTGCGCAACTGGGACGGCACTAATTTTTCCACACTTCACCTGACCCACCTGTGCCAAGCTGGCGTTCGCCCCTTACAATTCCGTATACTTGGCGTTGGATCCTCTGGCTTTTTCCACAGGATACTTGGCCGCATTCTTTGCCATCTTACGTTCCATCGCATCGATTAAATCAATTCCCAGATTGTCCGCAAACTCGAACAGGTAGACAGCAATGTCGGCGACCTCATCTTCGATCGCTTCCCTTTTTTCTGCGATCCTCTGGTCGCATTCGTCCGGTGACTTCCACAAAAACTGCTCCACTAACTCGCTGGCCTCAATTGACAACGCTGTGGCGAGATCCTTTGGATTATGGAACTGCATCCAGTCCCGCTCATCGCGGAACTGACGGATCTTTTCGGTAATTTCCTCCATACGATCAGCCATGCGCCTGACTACTCCGCTTTTTTCAAAGCAAGGTGCTTCGCCACCGTACTGCCATCATGCGTCGGCGGTTTGCAGGCCGTTCCGGAACACACATAGGCAGTTGGTTTGCCATCCATGGATTTCAGCGTTTTCGCAAATTCTTCTACCGGCCCCACATTGCCCAGAATCACCTTATCAGGCCGATAGGTTCCGTGCGCAGCCTTCACCAGAGCGTGTGCCTCAGGGGAATTTGCATCGCCCGTGACGACTACTCGCATCGGTTCGCCGAGCACCATCGGCAATGATTGCAACATCAATGGCAGCGCCTGCCCCGTCTGGTTGATGCGCTCAGAAAAGAGATTTACAGTCTTGATCGCCTTTGCTTTCAACTCGGCATTGTCGGTTATGGCGGCCAATTTTAACATCGCACCTACGGCAACCGAATTCCCAGAGGGCTCGGCGCCATCGTAGTCATTCTTCACTCGAAAAAGTAGATCATCCGTGCCCGTGCTTTGATAGAAACCACCGTCATCGGCATCGTAGAAACGAGCAATCATCTGCTGATTCAACTCTAAAGCAAATTCCAGATATTCAGGCATCAACGTTGCCTCATATAAATCGATAACACCCGCGAGAAAATTCGCATAGCTCGCGAGAATCTGGGAAGAATCGCGCTCACCATCACGCCAGCGGTGGAATAAGGTTTTTGATTTTGCGTCCCAGAGCTTACTCTTAACGAAAGCAAAATTCTTCTTCGCGGCAGCCAGATACTGCGGCGCATCCAGCACGATTGCTGCCCTGGACATCGCGCCGAGCATCATTCCATTCCAGGACGCTAACACTTTGTCATCCAGATGCGGATGCACCCGTTTCGTCTGTGTCGCGAACAACTTCTCCCTGGCCGCGGCCAGAAGCGCACTTTCCGCTGCTGTGAGTTTACGATCCAAATCGATAACGCTTAGCACATTTAAATTCAGCAGAGGCTCGGGATCACTGTGATCGACGAAGTTCCCTTTCTCAGTCACGCCATAGTAGCTGACGATCAGAGCAAACTGTTCAGCACTGAGAAGTCCTTCCAGCTCCTTCTTTGTCCAGCAGTAGTATTTCCCCTCTTTGCCTTCGCTGTCGGCATCCTCAGCAGAGTAAAAGCCACCGTCAGGATGCGTCATTTCGCGCATCACGTAGCGCAAAATATCACGGGCGACATCCGCATACTGCGAATCGCCACTGACCAGATAGGCATCAAGATACAAATCGATTAGCTGCGCATTGTCATAGAGCATTTTTTCAAAGTGCGGCACCAGCCATTTTTCATCGACGGAATAGCGGGCAAATCCACCGCCGATCTGGTCATACATGCCACCCGCTGCCATGCGCCGACAAGTGAACAACACTTGATCAATGACTGCCTGGTCTCCACTACGTACCGCGTGCTGCAGAACCAGTGACGCAATCTGCGGTTGAGGAAATTTGGGCGCTCCACTGAAGCCGCCATAGGTCGGATCAAATTGACCACTGATCTGCTTGGCGGTCACTTCCATCGCCGTGATAGAGACTGGCGAGGCACTGGCAGTTGCAGCACTTTTCGCGGTAAATTTCTTCAGCTCTGAAGTGATTTGATCCGCATTGTCCAGGATCTCTTTCTGCTTCGTCGTCCACAGGCCATTGATGTGCTCTAACACCTGCATAAAGCTTGGTCGTCCTCCCCCTGGATTGGGCGGCCAATAGGTTCCACCAAAGAACGGCTTGCGCTCCGAAGTCATGAACACATTCAGTGGCCAGCCGCCGCCCATTTGCAGCGCCTGCATTGCGGTCATGTAAATATTGTCGACGTCTGGACGTTCTTCGCGGTCGAGCTTGATGCTGATAAAATGCTCATTCAGGTATTCGCCAATCGCCTCATTTTCGAATGATTCGCGCTCCATCACATGGCACCAGTGGCATGTCGAATAGCCGATACTTAAGAACACCGGCTTGTTCTCAGCTTGCGCTTTTTTGAATGCCTCGCCCCCCCATGGATACCAGTCGACCGGGTTATGCTGATGCTGGATCAGATAGGGCGATTTTTCTTTCGCCAGCCGGTTGGTAAACTTGTGTTTCTTGTCAGTTTCTTGAGCGGACATGGTGGATGTGAGCCCAGCCAGAATAGCCAAGGTTAGAATAATGGGACGTTTCATCAGTAAATCTAGGACGACGCTGTGGGAACTTGGCTGACTCGTTACGACTAGTCCCTAGCGAAGGACGCGCGCTTTAAGATTTTTTATCCAGAGGGGAGATTTGCCATTGTCGAGCAGGACGATCTTCCCTTTCTGAGTGGCAAAACCATTGCTGTCGGCCAGTTTTTTTGATTTCTTGATCGCGCGCTTCCACGGCGCTGAATCGGTCGATGTCCTCACCGCAGTTTTGCCATTCAGCTCATGCGTGATGCGGTTGCGATAGACGATGATCTTTGCCGCATTGAACTCCCCTGTCTTTTTGGATTTCGCCGCATCTGCAGGGCCAAGTAATCCGAACAGCGCACCCGAGCGGCGCGTCTTGTCCTGGAACTGCTTCTTGTTGTCGTGATCGAGAAATGCATACACCGGCCCATACAGTTCCTTGTTGTCTCCTTCGGCAGCAAAGCGGTAGCCGACACCGCCGCGGGCACCTTTTGCCAATTTCCATTCGAACGTGAGTTCTAGATTTTCCCACTCACCATCGACATAGAGGTCGCCGCCCTTGCCGGGTTCTTTCAAGTGTAGAGTATCGCCATCCACTACCCAGCCCGCGCCAGGATTTCCGCCTTCCGAATTGGTCAAGCCAGTTAACGTTTTGCCATCGAAGAGCGCAATTTCTTCCCCTGCCGCGGTGCTCAATTCCTTGATTCGCAGATTGCGGAATCGGTATACTTTGCCCTTCTCTCCGTGATGCTGGATGCCCACATAACCTTGAGAATCCATGGCGTCGTGAAAGTCCGTGGTCAATGTGTCATTGACCCAGATTCGAATGTGATCCCCTTCCGCATGAATGCGGTAGCGATTCCACTCTCCCGCCTTGAAGGGAGTCGGCATTGCCGCGAACGCTTTTTCTGAAGCAGCATCTCCTTTCTTTGGATGCAACCAGCCGCGACGTGCTTCATCATACAGCCCGCCAGACCAACCGCGCGCAGTCGGATCCACCTCTGCCTGATACCCCCAGACGTTGTTCCTTTCGGCCGCGCAGCGAATCATAAAGCCGGAATTCGACTCCGCATCAGGCAGCAGAATTTCTCCTTCAAAAATGAAATCAGCGAATTCTTTTTCCGCCAGAAGGAAGAACTTCTTGTTCGACTTCAGATGGATTTCCTCATCCTTGACCTTCACTTCACCCCAATCATACGGGCAATGCCACCCAGCGAGATCTTTCTTATTAAAAAGTTCGCGAAATCCGTCGTCTTTCTTCTCATCCTTGCCTTCACCTTCTTCGGCGACACAAACGATGGGGCCAAGAGCAACAAGCAGCGGCAGCATCCAGATCATAGCGGTTCTAGAAATTCTCATCACACCGCGACGTTCGACATTTAATAGGCACGGGTCAACGCCAAAGGCAGCGACAGTGGCACCAGATGCCCAGCAAATCACTAAACAAGCTGCATTCTGACACATCTGCCTGATTTTCACAGGGACAAAATGTAAGCGGCCCGGTGAACAAAGTCACCAGGCCGCCCAACTACTACCCACAGTTTACAAAGACTAAAAATCCCGGCTGGTTGCCTTGGATATGGTAAAAACGTTTCCAGAGCGGAGGTTTTCGATCAGGACGCTGTTCATCCGCACTTCGTTCACTCGGAAAGCATCCTTCCCATCGGCTCCAGTAAATTCATCTCCCACACGCACATCGTAAAGCGAATAGGCATCGCCGAAGCTCATCACTGCGAACGGCTCAGAAGACCGGGCAGGCACATCCTTGACGATCAAGTGGCGTTCTCCAGACAACTGGTCTTCCACCATGATTCTGGACATGTCCACCAGTTGACCATTGCCCTGCTTGCTTGGCACAAGTTTCGGCTCGATTCGCAGGATTTCCAGATTGGTTCCGGGAATGCGATCTCCCAGCTGCACGCTTCGAGTTCCTGCATCACCATAGAGCACACGCACTTCCGCAGCTCCTTTGTTTTGCACATCATTCAGCATGACTGGCAGCTGACTTTCACGATACTCGTGCATGTGGAAAATATCTTCGACTCCCTCATTGCCCATCTCCGACAACTGATGCGCACTGGGTACAGTCGGCACAGACGCGCCCGATAGTCGGCGTGTCGAAACCTTCTGCGTGTATGGTTGCACATACGCTGCCGCTGCAGTGCCCTGTGATCCCCCGGAAAGCGTTTCAGCCAGCGCCCTCTCATCAATTTCTTCTGATGCAGATTCAGCCCCCCTCTGACCACGCACAAAGCCTGTGCGCTGAATGGCTCCTGCCGCCTGCGGTGAACCGCTGACGGGGCGAGCCTCTCCCCGTGCTCCAGTCATGGGATTGTTAGACAAAAGCGGCGCGTCCGGCAAATTGAATGCTCCATTGTCCACAGCAATACTGGCTGCTGCTCGCTCATACTGCGCAACAATTTGCGGCGCGAGGTCTTCGATCGTTGATGGCTGAAGTTCGTCGAATGATGGCGGCTCACTCAGTAATGAAGCCACATCTCCGAAGCCAGCTTCGCGTGCCTGCTCGGCCGCTGTGCGATCTTCTTCATCAAGGGCAAAACGGTTAGCGCCAGAGCTCAGCAGCAGCTTCACCGCATCGACATGGCCATTAGCTGCAGCGAACATCAGTGGTGTTTGCTCACCCTCACGGCTGCGTGCATAGACGCTTGCGCCATGATTTAACAGCCGATCCATCACTTCAAGATGGCCTTGCAGCGACGCGAGTTGAAGTGCGTCGTCCAGCATTCCTCGCGATTCTGGAGCCAGCAAATCAGTGACTTCGCTGTGCCCCTCAAAAGCGGCTACCGTCAATGGTGACCAGCTGTCTTCATTCTTCTGATCCGCTTTTGCACCTGCGTCCAATAATCGCTTAACAGATGCAACATCACCACTGCGAGCAGCGGAAATCAATGCCGTCTCCCATCCTGGCCCGACGTAGTTCACGTCAGCACCCTGAGAAATGAGATAGTCCACCATGCCCGAATGCCCTCCTTGCGCCGCCTGTAGCAATGCGGTGTTCCCTTCAGAATCCTCCGCATCAACCGACATGCCCGCCTCAAGAAATTTCTTCACTGGCTCCATTTTCCCCAGAGAGGCGGCTTCAATGAAATCGTCGACAGTAAATTGGTAGGAAGTCGATTCCAATGTCACTTTCGCCTCTTCCTGTTTATCGGAGCAGGACGGTAGAAAACAAATGCTTGATAGCCCAACCATCAACGCCGCACTCTGGGTGACGTTTTTTATGGAGTTTGTGGATAAAGTCTTTTGTTGCGGCACTTCTCGTTCTTTCTGGTTTAACGAGGTCTATACTAATTATTTAAATTATTAGAGTCAATTGATTTTACGGTTTAGTTAATAAAATTTGAAAAAATTTCTTCTATAGGGCTCCGATGGACATGTTAGAGGAGGAAATGCCTCAGTTCCAGGTGCGCTCTACCACAATTTGCACAATTGGACTGTCTCCAGTGCCTATTTCTCCAGCAGTTCCCCCCTTACAGCAATCCCGCTACCACTCGATCGTTAAAGTGCGCCAAACACTAAGCATTCAGGCGCACCACTCATTCTCCATTTCCCGAAAGTTCGCCCCTCGATGGGAACTGCGGATCACCGCTTTCGGCGTTGCGCAACCAGAGCAAAAGCCCCCAGAAGCACCAATCCTCCTGTGCTTGGCTCAGGAATTGTAAGATCTTTAGGTAGAACAATTTGCCCACGAATTGCTCCATTGGGAAACTCAGTGGTATGGGCATTCAAATAGAGATCCCCAGCCTGCAGATTCAACACCTGTTCAGCAGCTGGCTCCCACATGGAAAGCACGCGACCATTCACCGCATCCACAAGAGTCGCAGGCGCGGTGAGCACATTGAAAACGACGCCTCCATTTGCCCCGAATGGCCCGTTATGAATATGCAATCCGGTCAGATCATCAAGCGCCGTTGCAGCCGACTGATTCCCATCCAGATCAATTGTGCCCGTGAATTGGAGCACTAGCATCAATCGATTGGTAACGTCATTAAACGAGAATTCACCATGCCCAGTGACAATCGAAGTAGAAACCATAACTTCCTGATCAGCAGTTAGTTCAAAGTTTCCGAGTGAGACTGCAGCGTCGCATGTGAGCGTCCAGCAAGTGATCACAACAGTTCCAGATATCCAGCGGCAGATTTTTTTTAACATGACTCCTCTCGGGCGTTTAATTTCTAAAAATAAACGCCGGAGACGAGAAAGTCAATTACTTTCCATAAATATCACGCTCATCGTAATTACCACTTACTCAAACGATGAGGTAACTCAAATGCTCACACACACGGGACATTCCCGCCGCGCCTATCGGCGACGTCGCAGACCAAGAACAGCAACTCCCAGCAGGCTCAGCAGCCCAGTGGTAGGTTCAGGCACAGTATTGGGGATAATTTGGCCGCGAATCTCACCGGATGGATTGGCAGTGGTGTGGACGTTCAAATAGAGGTTACCAGCTTTCAGGCTAACCAGTTGGTCAGTTAGAGTTGTGCCATTTCCTTCCGCAGCGTCCCAGACGGAAGCTACGCTACCGAATTCCGCAGAGATCAAGGTATCCCCACTCGTGTCATTAGCCGGAATCCCAAAAATGACGCCGCCATTTGCGCCGGCCGCGCCGAGGTGAATGTGCAGTCCGGCCAGATCATCGGCAGTGGATGCCGTCTGCGTGCTGTCCAGATCAATCCCCGTGAACGAAAGGAGAATCGACAAGCGCGACTCATCGTCATTGAGAGATAACGTTCCCGAGCCCGTTGCAGTCGAAACGACAGCCGGGTTCTCTTGATTGCCCGAAAATGTGACACTGAAGGTCGTTGCAGCCTGGGCAACGCCCATGCCTAATGCTATCAGTGACAAAGTAATAAGTAGTGATTTCATCGTGTTTGGATAAGTAGTCCTACGAAATTGAAGATGTCCGAACAGTCAAGCAAGCATTTTTATCTGATTTCAACGAAAGTTTGCTGATTCCGTGCGAATTCAGCGAATTCATCCTCGTATCACTTCCAATGCCGTCAGCTCGGCGGCTTTTTTGAGTAAATGAACCACAGGTTCCTCAAATAGATGAACCACCCGGTCGATTGGCCCAGGACACCGACGATATCCACCCGCCAGACGAAATAGACGATTAACATCGTCGCCCCGCCCAGGCTCATCCACCAGAACACATCAGGAACCACCGAGCGCTTCTCCTTCTCGCTGGCGATCCACTGCACCACCATCCTGCCGGTAAACAACGCTTGCCCCAACAGTCCAATACCCACCCAGAGAAGGCCGGTCACGCTGGTGATATTGAGCGTAGCAAACAACCAGCTGCGCTTTCCTTCGGGACGACGATCACGCAAATTCAGCGCAAATTCTTCCGCAGTCAGCTGCTGATCTTCAAATTGAAACCGCATTCCCTCAGGCGCATCCACCACCTGTAAATCCGCCAGCCGATCACTCATCTGGAACAATCCCACCTGCTGCCCGGGTGGTGGCACTGTCCCCAGCGCCCACAATGTCAACCATATGCCGACAACGCCTACAATAGTGGCGGTCACGAACTGAAGAACTCTACGTTGTCCTTTTTGCATTAGAAGAAATAGCCAGCGTCACATTTGCGCCCGGCAGGATCAAGCGCAACGCAGTTGCTTCAATTACTTTATACTTTTGCGCCAGCACTACAGGTCATTCGCTCGCAGCGCTTTCATCTTTGCGGCGAATTGAAGCCGGAAAGCAGCAATTCGTTCCGATTGATCTGCCTTGTCTGCAAGATTGGTGTACTGCAGCGGATCTTTTTCCATATCAAATAGCTCAACGCCCTTCGAGGCATCCTCGTCATATTGCATGTAAGCCCAGTTTTTTTCGCGCAGCAGGAACCCCTTCTGCATTGGTGCAACACAGAATGCTGCATCCCGCACATCATGCGTTGGGTCATTAAAGAGCAGGCTCAAATCTTTACCTTGCAATCGATCTGGCACATCCAATCCACACAGCGCAGCGGTAGTTGGAAAGAGATCGAGCAATTCAACCAATGAAGCACAGACCGCCGGCGCTTTGCCTGGAACGCTCACAATGAGCGGCACTTTCGCCGATTCCTCATGCAAGCTGACCTTTGCCCAGAAATCGTGCTCACCCAGGTGATACCCGTGATCGCTGGTGAAGATAATAATAGTCTCGTCCGCGATCCCCGCGTCATCAAGCTTGTCGAGCACTTTGCCAACCTGGGCGTCCATGTAGGCCACCGATGCGTAGTAACCGCCGATTGCTTTCCTCTGGCGACGCTCGTCCATCTTCATGTTTTTACTAGTCTTGTAGTTAATACCAGCACGCGGGATATCGTCCCAGTCCTGCGCAACTTTTTCAGGAAGTTCCATTTCCGAATACGGCAGGAATGGCGGGTAGTAAGACTTCGGCGCTACGAAGGGTACGTGCGGTCGCACAAATCCGACACCCAACCAGAAGCGCTCGCCCTTGTGCTTGTCGATCAAATCACAGACCTTCGCTGCTGTCTTGCCATCGGAGTGCACCATGTCATCGCCTTCCGCTTCAACCACCACAAACGTGTTGCCGCCGACCACAGGCTTCAGCCCATCAGGATTCCCTTCAAGTGTCTCCCCTTCCCCAGGTGCCCTCCACTCAGGCCCCTTGCTATTGAACCGCTCCGTCCATGATATCGGATCATCTGCTCCGTCATCGCCTTTCTCAATACCAATCGGAACACCCATGTGGAAGATCTTACTGACGCGCGCGGTGTAGTAGCCCGCGTCTTTGAAATGCCCGGCCCAAGTAGATCGATCTCCAATGCGAGGACGCGGATTGCGGTAACCAAGCTCCCCAGTAGCGTGGGGGTAATAACCGGACATCAAGGAAGCACGCGACGGCCCGCAATAAGTTCCCTGGCAATAAGCGCGCGTAAATCGTGTGCCCCGCGCAGCAAGACGATCAATGTTCGGCGTCTTGCAAACTTTGTTGCCATAGCACGACAACGCCGTCGCCGTCAGGTCATCAGATATGATGAATAGAACATTGTAGCGGGATTCCCCTGAAGCTGAGCTAAGGGCTAACAGTAGTCCGACAAAAAGAAGCAAACGGATGGGCAGCGACATGCACAGATGCTTTCACTGACCAGCGTGACTGGCAAGCTGCGAATGAGAATGGGAAGAATGAGAAGTGAAGTCCCTCGTCCTGCTGGCGTTCGACCAAAGAATCTTTTAGACCGGATCCCAGTCGGGCGCTTTACTTTGGACTGCAGATCTGAAAACACGATTTTCTAAGTAGTCAGACGCTTCAGGAAAGATGAGTCGTGAGTCTGAAAGCAGAATCGGACTCATTACCGACAAATTGCAGCAGAATTGTCCACTATAATTCTCCTGCGCAAGCCCTGACCGACGAAGAAAGAGCTTCTATTTCTCTTGTTGACTTAGTCGATTACACACTTCCAGAAACCGTTCGTCTCCGCCAGGACGTGCTAACTCATCGAGTCCGCATGAACAAAGTGCTTGAATGAAAACTGAACTCGACAAATCCGACGCATGCCCGGATGAATCCAGTCTTGCGACATTCGCAACTGCCAGGTGCATGAGTTCCGTCAGCTGGGCGAAACAACCTGCCAGATTCTCTGGCACATAGTTTTCCAGTCGGCCTCCCTCGCGATAATCTGGCCAGTCTTCAATTCCAAAAAACAATGCTAACCATTTCTCGTTCACGACTCCTGCAACATTTCTTACTGCAACTGCGTCTGCAACGAGCTCATCAAGAAGACTATTCCGCATGCTTCCCAACACTCGTCGCGTGAAATAATGTACGCACTCGTGTTCTCTTCTGAGCTCAATCGATGTTGCCCTCCACTTGGCAGCATCTACGTCAACATCGCTGGCGGCAATTCCACTGTAATCACCGCCACTTAGTAAAATGAATCGATCCTGATACAGGGGCTTCTGTTGCGCGAATTCTTTGAATGCGGCATTCCAATCGCCAAACGCATTGTGCTTTTCCCAAGCTTCGCGATAGCGCCTTACGCGATCCCAATTCGTGTATCCAGCAACCATTGAAGCCCCCATCGAATCAGGAATGGGCGCTGGATTATTCTTCCGGAGCAATGCTTGCACGACCGTGATAAAATCCCTTCTGTCGGCGATTGAAATAACAGGAATCCTGCCAGCTGCCGAAGGATGCAGGGTGATCGAAATACTGTCTGGGTCATGAACAAGGGGCGCCGCCGGAATCAAAGGTCTTACTCCTTTGCGCGTTGCAGCCTGGTAGTCAGCAGAATCAGACACTCCCTCTTCTATAGGAAAACTTAATTGGACAAGGTAGCGACTTAGCACCCTCCAGGCACCCTCCTCAGCAGCCTCTCTTGCATAAATTTCCCAGGTCTCTGCAAATGGCTCGTCCTCCATCGGCCAACTCACAATTTCAGGGCTCGTATCATCTGCGATCAGTGGATCACAGTAAATCAGCATTTCAGGAATCAATTCGTCCCCAACGCCCAGCTCTCGGAGATACGCCGACCTGCTCTCGGCTCTGGGTGATGTGTTATCTACTATTGCCATTGCCGTTGCCGTTGCCGGATACTTTTAGTTTGTGATGCCGGAGAAAATCCATGAACTTCTGGTAGTCCGTTGCAGGCAGATTCATCTCAGCGATCAGACCTTTATAGCTTCTGCAGTCGCGCATGACATTGTTCAAGATAGTTCGTACCTGCTGCCGATTGAGATCCCGATTCATGAAAGGCGCGTAAACTTCATCCCAGAAATTCGTACGCTTCGAGCGAATACGATTCAGAATTTCGGTCTCCTCACGTTCATGATTGTGATCGACCGGATCAATTCCATCGACCCCCATCGCCGTCACTCCATCGTCCAGGGCCATTTCAAAGTCATCGGGCTGGATCACTTTTCCTTCGGCCATCGAATACCCCATGGTAACCACACTCCTGAGTTCCCTCACATTTCCGGGCCAGGAATACCCCGCCAGCACATCGAGCGTTTTTTTAGAGAATTCCTTCCTGACCTTATACTTACATTCAAGTTTTCGTAGAAAGTGCTCAGCCAGGCATTTCCAATCATCCGCCCGTTTCTTCAATGGAGGAACTTCGAGCCTGAAGTAACAGAGACGAAAATAGAGATCATCTCTAAATGCATTGGTAGCGATCAGACTTTTAAGAGGTCGATTGGTTGCCGCGATCACTCGCACATTAACGCGCCGAGGTGTGGAATCACCGAATCGTTTGAATTCACCTTCGGCCAGTGCTCTTAGCAACATCACCTGGGTATTCATTGGCAAGTCCGCGATTTCATCGAGGAAAATGGTGCCCCCGTCAGCGGTCTCAAACAATCCTTTGTGATCGGCAACTGCGCCCGTGTAGGCACCTTTCTTATGTCCGAAGAGTTCACTAACACTCAGGTTTCCTTCTCCGTACTGCGGGCAATTCACCGACACATAGGGTGCCTCTGAACGTGGACTTAACAAATGACAGGAACTAGCCACGGATTCCTTTCCAACACCACTGAGACCAGTGATCAGGATTGGCTCATCATATTGAGCAAACTTGCCGATTTTCCGCAAGAGTTCGGTCACTCGTGAACAGCCGCCAACAATTTCGATGGCGCGCGCTTCGCCCCACTTTGCGACGGAAAGATCTCTAATTTTTTCTGCTAAGGGGCTGAGCTCCCCACAAGAGTTCTTTTTCATAGTATTGACTTACAGTTGCATGGTTCAGGCTACCTGACGTTTAGCGAGATCAGCAAAGATCCCATCCTTTGCCATCAGTTCCTCATAAGTTCCCTCCTCCTCCACACGCCCGGCAACAAGAACTACAATCCGATCCGCATTGATAATCGTACTCAAGCGGTGGGCGATGACGATTCGAGTCGCGTGCATCGCATCGAGACTGTCACTCACCATCTTTTGTGTCCTATTGTCGAGCGCACTGGTCGCTTCGTCGAAAAACAAAATTCTCGGGCGTGTAACGATTGCCCGTGCGATCATCAGTCGCTGTT
>JBNMNB010000037.1:0-40186 GCA_051270635.1 Verrucomicrobiales bacterium
CGTGGTGGAAGAAAGAGACCGCAGCCGACATGGCCCAGCTCCGCGTGATGCGCGCGAACAATGAGTGGCGAACCTTCTGGCAGGAGAAAGCTGCCTGACCACCGCTTTCATTCACACCCGCTCTGACGACACTGTCGCGGCGTGAATGGATCTGGGAGGGTTAGCGCTTCGTAGAGGAGGCCTTCCTATTTTTGGGTTTCTCGATAAGAAGAGCTGCAGAAGCATTTCTCTACAGGAGCGGAGAACGGAAATCGTGTGACGGGTTCCGGGACATTCGAAACGAACAATTTCGAGGTGATATGAAACTAATGGGAATTACAGAAGCGGTCGGTCTTATTTGGTTTCACTGCATATCCGCATGCTGATCATGCTCTATTCATCAGGCGAAGCCGCAGTCAGGTCGCGTACCCAATCCAGAAAGACTTTGTGTTGGTCGGACTGGAAGCGGTTGACGTCATCTGTAGCGCGCCAGGTGATGTTGTCGCTGTTCGCCTGCACGCTTCGGATAGTTTCGGCCACGGCGGCATGATCGGCGAAACGGTCGCGCTTGGGTGTTACTAGTAGACAGGGCCTGCGGGCGACGAGCGGCAGAATGTCATCGTAATCCAGCGGCAGCTCATTTTCCCGGTCCTGGTAAATGCCAAGGCGTGGGAGCAGCGCGTGCAACTCCCAGAGGCGTCGATTGGCTCCATTGCGCATCGGCGTCCAGCCGCTGAAGCAGGCAGTGCCAGCAACCCGCTCCTCCAGCGCTGCTGTATACATCGCGGTCAGGGCGCCCGCTGAATAGCCGAGTAGAAACACTCGATCCGCATCCAACTTTGGAATCGCAGACTGGGCCGCACCCTGGCCTTCCGCCGCGAAACGAACTGCATCCCGGGCGTCGCGCACCATGCGGCCGAGCCGGGACCAGCGGGGATGCTGGTCGTAAAATGTCGTCCCCTCTAACAAGCGCAAACCGAAGCCGCACTGGTCGTAGGCGATCACCGCGAATCCGTTCTGAGCCAGCCGGTGGTACACCGTCGTTCCCTCGACGCCGTAGCCTTCGTTGTAACCGCTGTGATATGAGAAGGGATGCAGCCACACCACCACCGGGAGCGGCTCAATCAGCTCCGTTAGCCCTGCCTTGAAATACAAATTGCCACGGACGCCTGCACCGAAACGGATAGGTACCCGGCGGACGTCGCTCGGCGCCCAACGATCATGGGTCATCAGGTCAGACTCTTCCTTGGTAAGGAATTCCGGCTGATCGATTTTGGGAATCGATTTCGGCGCCTCGCCCAACGCCCAGCCCAATCGGTCGAGCACCGCAGCGCTACGGTCGCCCACCAGTCCGGCCTCCGCCTGCCGGGTGCGCCACGCATTCCAGTCAAAGTCATGCAGCAGTTGCTCAGGAAAGTCTTCTGGACAGGCCGAGCCGCGGCCGAAGGAAAGATCAATCCAATCGAGATTGCGCTTACGGTCCGCATTGGAAATGCGTTCCGGACCCACCGATCCATGACCGCCCGGTCGGTAGTCGATGCGTAGGTTCTGTTCCGCGTCGAGGAATCGATAGACGCTGCGTCCTTCAAGATAGGCTTTTTCGACGGCAAAGGTCGGCTCGGATCCGTCGGTGTGTGCCGTGTGAATCAGACAACGGCGAGGTGCGATCAAGGCATACCAACCGTGTGCGTCGATGGGCAATTCATGTTCGCGGCCGAGATAACCCCGCAACGACGGCAGAAACCATTGTCCGGGGAAGTCGGCAGGCGCTTCGGCAAAGGTATTGCGGCTGGTGAGCCGGTAGGGACTGGAAGCCGGCGACCCGGGACTGCGGGCCACGACGCAGGTAATTCGGGGATCGCTGGCCGCGGCAATCATGGCCTGCTTGCCGTAGCGTGAGAATCCGATGATCGCGATATGGTCAGGCTCGATCCGCACGACGCTTTGGTCACCGAGCAAGTAATCGATGCAGCGGCTGGCCAGCCATCCCTTGGTGCTGATCTCAGTCCATGTGGCTTTTGGGTATTCGCGACGAAAGGCATCCCAAACCTTTCCATAGTCCGCGTAGTCCCCTTCCTGGTGATGGCTGTCAAGGCCGGGGAAAAGGCAGACCGCATAACCGCGGGCCAGAGCGTCTTCCGCCCAGAACTGCTGATAATCCCGCGGCGCGGTTAGAAGTAACGGAAACGGCCCCTCAGCTTGTGGGGTCCAGACCGCCATCTCAAACGATGCCCGATTGGGAGTCGTCCAAGTGACGCGGATGCGCCTTCGCCGGGAACCATCCTCCCGCGTTTCATCCGAGACTATCTCGGCGTTGGCAATGCCCGGTGTTTCAGAAGGAAATGTGCCGATGAAGTGTTTGATGAGCAGAGAGCGGATTTCCTCTCGACGTTCCTTCCAGTCATCCCCCGTCTTCACCTGGCGGCCATCGAGAAATTCGAGTAAGGGCGGCAGGTCCTCTCTCGCGTAGGATTGCCCTTCCGCTGTCGCGAGCGGAAAAACAACGGTAAGTATCTGCAAGATGACCAGAATGTGCAGGAAAGAAGTGTTCATCCTCATTCTTGCGTACAACCGAGACATCCAACGCATGACCAAAGGCACGTTCTGACTTCTGGTTAAAGGTTGAATGATGATCTGAATTTCGATTCGCAGCGGATTCAAGTCCCCAGTGTATTGACCATGAAAATAACCACAATAGGAAAACACCAGCAAAGGCCTACTCTTCCATCCCGAAAATTTTTGTATTGAACACCGATGTATGAGGATGTCTTCAGAAGAGCACAGATAAGTGCAGCTAAGAATCAGCGATTTAAAGATTCCTTATTTGGAAGGCAATCCTTAGCCCTATTATCAAGAAGGAGCCGGATTCCTGTTACTTCGAAAACGCCTTAAAGAATTCCCGTTCTGCTTCGAGTGAGCCTATGAGGACGAGGCCGCCGTCTTCGAGGAGGATGATGTCAGGCGATGGGTTGATCTGACGTTGGCCATCGACTTCTACGGCGATAACGGAGCAACCGGTGCGCGAGCGCACGGCGGACTCGGCGAGGGTCTTGCCGGCGAGCGATTGCGGCATGTCGACGGAGAAAATGTTCACGCCCTCGGCGAGTAGAACATTGTCACTGCCGCGCAGGACGTTGAAGATGGTGTTGGCACCCATGGAGGCGTAGGACAATGTCAGGTCGGCGCCTGCTCTGTGCAATCTGGCAGCGTTCTTCTGAAGCGTGCAACGACTGATGATCTGCATGCTGCTGCGCAGGCGACGGTAGAAAATAGTAAGGAAGGTATTGATGTCATCGTCGTGGGTGGTGATGATGACGGTCGCCGCCTGCTGCATGCCTGCTTCGACCAGTGTCTCGAAGGCGGATCCATCGCCGATGATGGTGTTCTCCATCCCGCGCACGCGCTGGCGCAGTTTCTCGATCAGGGTCCACTCGATACCGGCCTCGGTGAGTGCTCGCGAGGTCGCGCGGCCGACTCGACCGCCCCCTATAATGACAACCTTACTGCTCTGCCGATCGCGCTGGCCGAACACTTCGTTATATTTCTCGATCTGTTGTTCGGTTCCCGCGAGAACCAGCAGCGTCTGCTGACCGATCTTAGTCTCCGGGTCCGTGGGCATGAATTGACCGCGCGTCCAGAAACCTACCACGGTGACCCCTGTCTGGTCACGCAGCCCAGTTTCGACAATCGTTTTTCCTACCAGATCGGTTTCGGCTGCACTGGCTTCCGCAATGAACAGGCGGTCGAGCTGCCCAATGACATGCGCCGCAGCGTCGTTGCCAATGACTCTGCGAGCGAGGGCTTCTCCCATCATTTCCTCCAAGCGGAGAATCTGTGTGACGCCCGCAAGTTCCAGGGCATCGCGCACGCCATCGCTAGTCGCAGAAGCAACGATGGGCACGTTCTCCGAAAGCTCGCGTACAGTGAACGTCACGTTGGTGTTGGTGACATCATCGAGCGTCGTCACGACCATGGCTGCCTTGTCGATTGCCAGTCGCTCATAGGTATCGGTGTCGCTCAGATCCCCGACTACAATGGGCACGCCGTCGTCACGCAACTCGAGGGCGCGCTCGATCGTCGGCACCAGGACGAAGTATGGGTAACCGTATTCCTCCAGCATGCGGATCAACATTTTCGCCACTGGCCCGTAGTTGGTGAGAATGACGTGCCGCTCCGTTCCGGGTGGCACTTTCTGCGGTGCCTTCGCCTTGTCCTGCGCCTTCATCCAGGGCGCATAGAAGAACTCGATAAATGTAAAGGGCAGGAGAACCAGCAGGAACATGACGCCAGTGACCAGGACGACGATGGAAAAGGCGCGCCCAGGATCCTCCTGGAATGTGATGTCGCCAAAGCCGAGCGTCGACATGACCGTCAATGTCCAGTAGAAACCTGTAATCCAACTGTGGTGCTGCCCTTCGCGCTCCATCAGCACATGGAAGATCACGCTGAACAACACGATGAGGACTGCCAGTACGCTGACCAGCTTGAACAGCGCCAGCAAATTGTAACGACTGGTGCGCGTGCCCATCAGGGCAGTGAGAACGGAGACGAGCGATTTCATGTTCGGGCTGCAACTAGTCGACCTTAGTGCGGATCACACATTCTTTGCGAGTGTTTCTTCCTCCAGCTCGAGAAACGACGTGCGGCAGAGTTCCGCATACAGTCCGCCGCGTGCGAGCAGACCATCGTGCGTGCCCTGCTCGGTAACTCTGCCTCGCTCCATGACAAAAATGCGATCCGCATTGCGCACTGTCGACAATCGGTGCGCAATGACAAAACTGGTGCGATTTACCATCAGCCGCTCCAGCGCTTGCTGAATCAGGCGTTCGGTTTCGGTATCGACGCTGGCTGTGGCTTCATCGAGCAGCAGGATCGGCGGGTTTCGCAACAGGGCACGGGCAATGGAAATGCGTTGCTTCTCGCCAACGCTGAGCTTCACTCCGCGCTCGCCTACCTTGGTCTCCAGTTTCTCCGGCATGCGTTCGACAAAGTCGTCCGCATTGGCAATGCGCAGCGCCTCCCACAGGCGCTCGTCACTGGCGTCGCGGCAGGCGATGGACAAATTCTCGCGCACCGTGCCGTCAAACATGAAGCTCTCCTGGGTGACGTATCCTATTGATGATCGCAGCGATGATTTTTCCAATGTGTGCACCGGCTGGCCGTCGATTGTGATCTGGCCGCTGTCGTATTCATAGAAGCGCGTCAGCAAATTGATGACCGTCGATTTGCCGGCTCCTGTCGGCCCCACCAGCGCAATCGTTTCGCCTGACTTGGCCTCAAGGCTGACACCATCGAGCGTAGCCGAATTCTCGCAGTAACTAAAGCTAACATTGTCATAAACAACCCGTCCTCCATTTAGCTGCAACTTTTCCCCAACATCCATATTTTGCTCCACATCAGCATCGAGAATCTCAAACACACGGTCCGCGGCGGCGCGACCGGACTGGATCATCTGGTTCAGCTGATGCAGCCGCGTGACCGGCTCATAGAACAAAGTGAGCAGTAATAAAAATGCCGTCAGCTCCCCGGGTTTCAGGTCTCCAGCCAGACAAGCCTGACCACCATAGCCGATGACCAGCACAAATCCGATGGCATTGAGAAAACTCATACTTGGATTGTAAATCGCCCACGCGCGCATGACTTTAAGCGTTGCCGTGCGCACCTTGCCACTGGCCTGATTGAATCGCTCGTGCTCTTCGTCCTCCATCGCGTAGGCCTTGATCTGGCGGATGCCGGAAATGTTATCAACGACCAGCGAATTCAACTCGCCCGTGGCTTCACGGGTGAGTTTGTAGCGCTGTCTGGCTGAGCGCGTGTAGAGGTAAGCTCCGATGATCAGGAACGGAATCGGAATCATGACGATCCACGCCAACGTCACATTGGTAAAATACATCACAGCACCGACGATGCAGATTTGCAACACGGCGACGGCACCTTGCTCAATGCCATCGATCATGACGCGCTCCATGGCAGTAACATCTTCGGCCACGCGCGTCATGACTTCGCCACTGTGGCGATTATCGAACCAGCGCAGGGGCAATTTTTGAATCCGCGAATAGAGATCGCTGCGAATGTCATAGATGACCTTCTGCTCAAACGTATTATTCAAAAAGATGCGCGCCGAATTCAGGATGTCCCTGCCGAAGTAAGCGGCCAGCGCGATGCCCACCAATGGCAGCAACCGCTCGCTCTGCTTCAGTGGAATCACCTCATCGAGAATCACCTGGGTGACTTTCGGAAACACGATCACCAGGGACGTGCCGGCAATGGCACAAAACAGCGTGGCCACCGCCAGCAGACGGTAGTGACGGACATAAGCAAAAACTCTGAAGACGGTCTTCATACTCCGCACTGTTGCCACCCAGTTGGAGAGAAGCAAACGTTGCATTCGTAAGAATCGCCCCCTATGCTGAAGAATCATCGCTGTCCAGCAGCTCTGAGAACGGCGTGGTTTCCACATGTCTGAGTCCTCCTCCACAATGTCCACCAAACCCGCCGCGGGCATTTCCCGGCGGCGGTGGATCGCTTTTGCCACTGGGGCAGTGTTAGCACTTGGCGTGATGTTCTTTGTCGGATGCAATGTGTGGATCACGGTGTCGACTTCACGTTACATCAAGCAATCGGCCGATCAATTGTCTTATAGCGATGTGGGCATCGTGTTAGGCACTTCCAGACTGGTAGAGGGCGCGCCGAACCCTCACTTTGATCATCGCGTCGAAGCTGCGGCGGAGCTTTACAACCAGGGCAAAGTCGGCGTGTTGCTGGTGAGCGGATTCTACGACAAGCCTTATTACAACGAGCCGAAGGACATGCGTCAGGCGCTCGAGAAACTCGGCGTTCCACCCGGTGCCATCGCCGAAGACGGCAAAGGGTTGCGCACCCTCGATTCGGTTGCGCGAGCCAGGCAGCACTTCCCTTACAAGAACACATTCGTGGTCATCTCCGATGGCTTTCACGTCCCCCGTGCAGTCTTCATCGGACGTCAGCGCGGCCTCGACATTGGTGCTCTCGCTTCACGCGAGGTCGACTACCGATACTCTGCGGGCTCACGAGTTCGCGAGTGCCTTGCCAGAGTCAAAGCCGTACTCGACCTCTACGTGCTGGGAACCGAACCCGCAGAACTTGACTCCGTCATTCCGCTGACCGCAGACCGTGATGCCAGCCAGTCAGATAGCATGAGTCTCGAATGAATTGTTAGCATGAGCCGAAAAAAACAGCGCAAATCGACAACGGGTGGTGAGAGTCTGACGCATCAATCGTTCGGGGCACTTGATGGGCTGAAGGATCTGCCTGCGGGGCCAGAGAATTCGCCGACTGAACAGCCGGAGAATACCTCGAAGCGTAGGCAGAAGAATAGCAAACTTGGTCGAGTTGACATCGTTCGCCAGACTGCGCATCGTGGTGGTAAGGCGGTGACTGTGGTGAAAAATTTTGTTGGGATTGGATTACCAGAGAAGCAGGAACTGGCAAAGAGAATGCAGAAATCCTGCGGCGTGGGCGGGACGGTGAAAGAAGGTTGTATCGAGATTCAGGGCGACAAGCGGGACGAGGTGAAACGCATCCTCGAGGAAGCAGGATTCCAGCCGGTCTTCGCGGGCGGATAGACGAATTCTGCGACCATCAAGATCGGCTCGATAATTGGCGCGGTGCTGCTATAGGTTTGGCCTATGCCGAAGAAATCTACGCCGAAACCCTGGGAAAAACCCATGCCGAAGAGCCAGTTTGCGTTCATGCGCGAAATTCTGGCTGCGCCAAGTCCGATCGGGCTCGAGGCATCGATGAGCTATGGCATTCTGAAACCCTACTTCGAAAAAATTGCGCCGAAGAGTTGGGGGATTCATCAGTTCCAGGGAAACGCGGGGATCGTTGCCGACACCCATCCTGGAAACGACCAATTGCTCACCGTGATGATCGTCGGCCACGCCGATAAAATTCGCATGCAGGTGCGCAGTATCGGCGAGGATGGAAAAATCTGGATCAACAGTGATTCGTTCCTGCCGACGACGCTCATTGGCCATGAGGTAAAACTGTTTTCGCAGAATCCAAGGAAGCCCGGTGAGTATCGCGTTGTCGAGGGGGGAACGATTGAGGCACTGGGAGCTATCCACTTTGCCTGTCCTGAACTACGTGCTGGAGCTCGCGGAATTAAGCCGGAGATGCTCTATCTGGAACTCCAGATGCACGGCGAGAAACCGATCAACACGGTCAAGAAACTGGGTATTCGTCCGGGTGATCCGATCATCCTCGATCGCCCGATCCGGCATGGCTTTTCAAAGGACACCTTCTACGGAGCCTACCTCGACAATGGTCTTGGTTGTTTCGTCTGTGCAGAAGTTGCGCGATCGCTGGCGAAGTCACCGATCGAGAATGTGCGCGTGCAATTTGCCATCGCTTCGCATGAAGAGATCGGCCGATTCGGCAGCTGCGTTATGGCGGGTGAACTGCGACCTGATGTGGTGATTGGCGTTGATGTAAATCATGATCTCAAGGCTGCACCCGGAGTGAGCGAGAAACGATTCACGCCCGTCTCCATGGGCAAAGGCTTCACTCTTACCGATGGCTCGATCGTCAGTGCACAGCTCAATGCGATCATCGAATCCGCTGCAAGGGCAAAGGGCATTCCGCTGCAGCAGTCCCCCTCTGGACGCGATACCGGAACCGATGCCATGGCCGCAGTCCTGGCAGGTATCGATGCCGCAGCCACTTCTATCGGCTTTCCGATTCGCAACATGCACACGATTTCCGAGACTGGCCATACCGGTGATGTTCTGGCCGCAATCTACGCGATCGATGCGGCGTTGAGAAAAATGGACAAGGAAAAAATGACGTCAGAAAAATTGAAAGACGGCCATCCGCGACTGGATACGATCAAGCCACTTTCGGCACCTACCCGATAAGATACGAAGATGCTGATATTGGGTTCTGCTCGGGCGCTTGCCCATCAACACACTTCATCAACTAACTTCCTATCTCATTCGTGCTGCTCGCCTTCTTTGCCGCCGCTTCGCGTAGTTTGTCTTTCTTGCTTTTCCGCTTCCCTTTGATGCCACCGGTGCCGGGAGGTCGTGGGGTTGGGACTTCGGTTGGTTCGAATCCTTTGATCTCTTCCCTGAGGATGTGCAATTTCTGGTGCTTCTCGATCAGGGAAAAGTGCGCCTGGAATTCAGCGGTGATAAAGCTGATAGCAACGCCAGATTCACCAGCGCGTGCAGTGCGTCCAATGCGATGAGTGAAGTCGACGGGCGATCGCGGCAGATCATAATTCACGACCACAGGGAGCTTCACAATATCGAGACCGCGCGCTGCCAGATCAGTGGCGACAAGCACTTGCGTCGACGCCGTTTTAAAGTCGGCTAGCACTTGCGTGCGTGCCCCCTGACTGAGATCGCCATGAAAGGACTGGGCTCTGATGCCGTTCCGCCTCAGCTTCTCCGCGACGTGATCGGCAGTGTATTGCCGGGCAACGAAGACCAGCACGCGCTTCCATCGGTGCGTGGAAATCAGATGGCGCAGCAATGGGGTGCGTTTGGCAGTATCGACTCGAATGGCGCGCTGTTCGATGGCGGGTGCGTCTGCGAGATCGTCTTTGTCGTCGCTTGTTTCGGTGTGGATTGCGATCCTTACCGGTTCGTGAAGCAGATTCATCGCCATCGATTCCACAGAGGCAGGGAATGTCGCTGAGAAAAGTAAGTTCTGTCGCCGCTCGGGAAGGAGTTTGAGAATACCGGACAATTCGTGAGCGAAGCCGAGGTCGAGCATGCGATCAGCTTCATCTAAAACCAGAGCGGAAAGGCCGGACAACTTAACAGCATTGCGATCGACGAGATCGAGAAGCCGTCCTGGAGTGGCAACGAGAAAATCTGCTCCTCCGCGCAGGGCCATCATTTGAGGATTAATAGAAACGCCCCCCACTGCGCTGACAATTTTGACCCGCTCAGGAAGGTGGTGGGAAAATTGCTGCACGACCTCTCTCACCTGAGCAGCAAGTTCACGCGTCGGCACCAGAATAAGCGTGTGAACAGGCCGGCGATTCTCGCGATTTGTTGCTAACCAGCGATCCAACAGGGGCAGTACAAAGGCAGTCGTCTTACCGGATCCCGTCGGTGCCGTGCACACCACATCCTTTCCCGTCAGGACGATCGGAATCGCCTTGGCCTGAACAGAAGTAGGAGCGTCGTACTGGCTGGCTGACCGGGCAAGCAAAGCCGACAGTCCAAGATCCGAAAAAGGCGTTGGCATCCGACATCCATACGCCCGAATCTGGATTAGGCCAATGCCTCACTTGAGAATGGCCTGGCGTAATTCCTCGACCAATGCGTTTAGATCGTTCGCCTTCTGGTCACCATAAAAGTGTGCCGCTCCGTGCTTCTCAAGCGCATCTGCAGTAGCTTCTGCCCAGCACTCGAACCACTGTGCAGCGCGAATTCCATCATCGATGAGGTTAACAAAGTACGGGCGATTCTTTAGTTTGGTGGCAGATCCGACGCTTTCTGCGAACCTCTTGAGCGACCGGAACTGCAGCAGTTCGCTGAGGTAAGGCTCCTCATTTTTTTCTATCTCCGCCAGCCGCGTCCAAGCTGAAGCGATCGATTCCCGTTGTTGCCAAACTTGGCGCAAGGCTCCGACGTCTGCGTCGGACAGGGCTACCCGTTTCCTAATTTCCGCATGCGCCTCTGACGAAAGATCCCACTTGAGTTCTTCAGCATTAATTTCTGCAAGGTGCAACATTCGATCCCATGCAACATCGATCCTGCCAAGGTTAAGTGCCAGAACCATCGCGTTCGACAGCGCTTCGTAGCGGTATTCGATATCGAGCTCATCGTATCCGATCAGGATCTTGAGCAGGGCATCTGGACGGCGCTGGTTTATACGAATTTGCTTCAGTGAGTCGCGCGCATAAGAACGTGTCTCCATGGAATAGTCATCCGATATCGCGACCTTGAAGTAGTGCTCGACTGCCGCATCTAGGCCGCTGCTGTGCTCGATCAATCGACCCCGCATCAATACCGGTGCGTGTGGTTCATCGACCTCGACTGTTTCACAGAGCTCGTCCCAAATCTCCATGAAGTATTTAATGGATTCGGCAATGCGAAGTTCACTAATGGCGGAAGGCGCCAGGTCCTCCTCATCTTGATCCAATCTCTCTTGCCACGACAGGAAAGTCTCCACCGCAAACTCAAGGTTTACATCGAGATCAGGCTGGGGACCGAAACCGACTAATTGGCGGAGTGCCAGTCTCGCTTGCAACTCTGGATCATCATAGCCGATAACCATTCCCTGCTCATAGCAATCGCTGGCACACTTGACAGTAATACCATCGTTCGTTTTTTCGAGATCGGGCCATGGTTTCGCTTTAAAATAGTCTACCATGCGCAGGTAGAAGGGCTGCATCGTTCGAGTAAGAGTGATCTCTTGCCTTGCTTCTGTAAGCGTTTCGATGAGATCTTCTTCCCAGGTTTCTTCCTTTGCGGTCACTTCCGCTGCGGCGAACAATTTTTCGGCTGCTGCGGGAAATCCAGCATCGATCAATCCGCTCGAGGAAGCCGCAAACAGAAGGCGAAAGGTTTCAAGGTGTGCGGGATGCTGGTCAGCTATCTCGTTCCACTCTTTCACGATCTCGTCCGGCTCCGTGTGATTGAACATGGCTAGAGAGGAAAGTCGGGCAACAGTCAAAGCGCCCAACGCTAGTGGATCAATGAAGGTCAGTTCCATGCCTTCACGCGCCATGGCAAGCGACTTCTCTGGATTTTCGTAGAGAACAATCGCTGCCAGAATTGCCGCGCTGCTTTTCCGAGTGAGATCCGGCAGGTCAGGATCATCGAAAATGGACTGTCCAATGGCCACAGCGGCATCCGGTTTGCCCTGCATGATCAGTGCCGACGCCAGTATCAGGCGAGCACCCGCCAATTTTTCTTTGGAGATAATCCCTTCCGCATCCGCAATCAATTTTTCACCACGCTCGACGCTTCCTTCTTCGTAGTAGTCGCTATCGATGACGCCAGCCATCAAGATGCGTAGCCCACCTTCGAAGCGTGCTATTGGGTCGTCCGGAAACTGTTCCAGAAGACGTTCTGAACTGGCGCGAAGTGCAGGGAAATCGCAGCTGAAAACGTCGCTCATTGAAAGAGGAAAGCGCGCCTGAATCAGCGCCAGCTGTCCCTCGACCGATGGCATGCGCGGCAGGGAATCTGCATCGGGTGTCCAGACCGTCGCTGTGTCCTCCTCTTCGTCGTCATATTCGTCGTCGTCGTCACTCGCTACAGCACGAAGCGGCGGACGCTTGGCGAGCACTGGCATCTCATGCCAGGCTTTGGCTTCGCGCGTAATTTTCCAGAGATCGCTGTGCCCGCTGGGTGGAAACACGCTACTAGAGGTGTCGGTATGCGATTCGACAACCAGTGCATCGTCCGCCTCCTGCCATTCCAGTGAAAACTTAAATCCTGGAACTTCGCGCCTGAGAGGATCCGGCAGGTCGAGCACCGTCCAGCCCTCAGGCAAATGAAGAATCGCCTTCTGGTGCATCGTTCCTATCATCGAGAAGAGCGCTGTACGTCGGATTCGTGTGTTAGTCGCAGGAGAACGTGTCGCGCCGATGAGGGCATTGATTCGTTCTCGAGTCGATGAACCCGTTACGGCAGCGCCAGCATGGATGACATAGGCGCGGAGGAGGCAACTCACTTGATCACCCTCTGGAATGGGAAGCAGTTCTGCATCGATGATGGTGATATCCTTGAGAAACCGCAGTACCGATCGCTGCACCAGCTGTGTCCTTGTCGCATACGTTGCCCTTTCCATTCGGAATTTGATCACGTGACCGAAGAATCCAGACTGACTGAAAGTGATCCAACCAGAGTATCCTCCCCCCGGTTCCAGACGGAGATCAGACGTAAACTTGCTATCGTCGATGGGTTGTTCAGGGGTCGTTTTCCATTCCACTGAGCCATCGGTCTCAACCAGCAGAGTATCTCGATCGCCGCAATAAGGAGTCAGTAGACCAAAGGGACAACCTCTTAGCGTTGGGTCACAGAACACGGGTTGATCACTGCCAGGAACATCGACTGCGAGAATGGCGTGGTTAAAATAGTAAGGCGAAGGAATCTCATGGTCGATGCCCCCAGCGTGCCGGGTGTCGATCAAGGCAATGCGCGAGTGAATGCCTTCGCGTTTCAAGAGTTCGCGCAGCAAGTTGGCCTTGTCCTTGCAGTCACCGTACCTTGTTTCAATCACGGTGCCAGCATCGCGTGGGCAGTAACCGCCACGGCCAAATTCCAGCGCCACATATCGGATATCCTGACTGACGAATCGGAATAGTTCCGCGATTCTTGCGAGCGGATCATCATGAATATCACCAGCACTTTCCTCCAGTGCCGCAGCCATAGGAGCACTCTCAGGGGAGTCGAGTTCCTCCAGATAATCGGCAAACCAGTTTCCCAACTCCGACCATTCGGACAATGTGGAAATCATCATCACTGGCCCTTCCTGGAAAAGAGGAGGCTCGCCGCTTTCGTGAACCTTGGCCTGAATCTGATCGGCCACCCATTCATAGCGAACCCTGCCGTTCGCGAGCTTGGTCATTTCCGGTTCCGGAGTTGCCGTGCCGATACAGTGCCAACGCACCTTTGAGGCAAACGTCTGCGGAACTTCCATCACGGTTCGCTGTCGCCGAACTGGAAATACTTGCTTTAGAGGAATGGCAATATTGAGCTGTCCCGGAATCTCAGGATCGATCACCTCTTTGACCGTCAACCGTTCTACCATACTTCCCACAGTGACCTCCGGAAAGACCAGCACTAAGTACTCGCTATCGTCGTGAATCTCATCCGATGCCTTAGCCTTCTCTGTGAAGATCCCCTCCTCTGCAACGGGGATCACCTTTTTGGCTGGTGTGATGGTCACCGCTCGTGCCACAGATACTCTCTCTCGCTCTGCGCTAAAATGCACTCGCTCTTTTCCACAGGCCTTGATGCCTTCGTCCTCGTGAATTTTCATTACTCTACGAGAAAATCGCAACAGAGTGCCGTCCTCTTTGACGTAAATGAACTGCTCCACAAGCAGAGCTTCGTAGCTCTTTGCGTCTTTAGCTTCGCCCGCTGTCGGTGGTGCCTTAGGCAAGGCCTCGACTTCATCCAATGACGTCTCAAGCGGATGCGCCCATTCCTTATATTCTTCCGGCTGGGCTACGATCGCTGTCTCCTGCGCATCACCTGCGGAGACAAAGGCAAAGGCCCATGCAAATGTCGCAAAAATGCCACGCGCAAGTCTCATCGTTCTTCCACATCGCATGTAGTATACAGGGCAAATCCTCATCATCTCACCATGCCATTGCTGACATCTCAGGTGAAGCCACAAATCGGACTATTACTGGTTTCATGCGCTAGCAGGCACGCAACGAGCAGGTGTGTAACTCTCCGGGGGAAAACGGAACTGCGATGCGAGTCGCACTGACTACGAAGGAGTCGGGCAGCAGGTGCCTCGCGTCTTGCATGGAAACCGGCACGTCTTTTTTAACTTTGGTTGTTCGAGAAGGCTATCGACGGTGATCTTGCGAAATGATTCTTCTGCCTGCGCCAGAGTATCATCCATGGTGCGATGCAAGGCACAGAGGTTCTTCCCATGCGCTTTGTTTCCCAACGGGCACTCGTGAATGCGAAGAATGGGATCTACAGCGTTCACCACATCCAGAATCGTCAATTCGGTAAGGGGCTTCTTAATCGTAAAGCCCCCGTGCAAGCCTCGCTGTGATCCAACAATCCCCTGCTGGCTCAGTCGCTGCATCACTTTCGACAGGTAGCTGGATGGCGCTTTTGTCGCACTCGATATCTTCGATGTCGTCTGTGGAATGCCTTTCTCGTTACCAAGGAAGACAATCGCTCTCAGAGCATATTCTGCTGTCTGTGAAATCATAAAACGTAAGTGCTTATTGCTTCAATAGATATATAGACCTTGACCTCCATAATATAGACTCCTAGCATTTCCGTCAAGAATTCGATCGCAGAAATTTCTGCAGGAAGAATCACTCTAACGGCAAAACTGACTCGGCTTTGGACAGTGGCGGCGCAACCCGCTGACTTTCCGCTACGGCCGTGGCAAGTAGGCTCTAGACCCGGCCCGATCCCTTCGATTGCAAAAACTCACTCACCTTTTCAGTATGGAAACATCGTCCGCTCCAAAGTTAACGTCTCTCTCATCCTGCGCTGGGTGAGCATCTAAGCTGAGCCAGGAGGCTCTCGCACAGGTTCTGTGTGGAATTTCTCAGAAGCAGGATAACAACCTTCTCATTGGGGCCGCGACATCGGATGATGCTGGCGTCTATCGACTGGACGATGAAAGAGCGCTGGTGCAAACGGTCGATTTCTTTACGTCGATTGTTGATGATCCCTACCGGTTTGGGCAAATCGCCGCTGCCAATGCGTTGTCGGATGTCTATGCAATGGGTGGACGACCCCTGACTGCTATGAACTTGATTGGAATGCCAACGGAACATGTCTCGTTGGATGTCATCAATCAGATACTTCGCGGCGGCGCGGACAAGATCCTTGAAGCGGATTGTGTTCTTGCTGGAGGACACAGCATCCAAAACCCGGAACCAATCTATGGCCTGTCAGTGACAGGAATCGTGCATCCTGATCGCATTATCTCGAATGCGGGTGGTCGCCCGGGCGATGTTCTCCTTCTCACAAAACCGCTTGGCACTGGGATTCTCTCGACCGCGTTAAAGCGAGGTCTGGTATCCGCTGAACTTGAACTGAGATTGGAAGATCTCATGAGCGAGTTGAACTTGCCGGGGGCCGCTCTCGCGGAGCGCGGATTGGTTCACGGAGGAACGGACATTACAGGATTTGGCCTCCTTGGTCACCTGATCTCACTTTGCCGTTCAAGCGATGTAGCTGCCGAGATTGATGCCTCAAAGCTGCCGGTGATCTCACCCGAAGTAATGACGCTCATCGAGAACGATTGCGTGCCGGGCGGAACGCGGAAGAACCTCGAAACTGCGAATCCAGACGTCCAGTGGAACGAAACCCCGCAGACAATCAAATATCTACTGGCTGACGCCCAGACCAGCGGCGGCCTGCTTCTTTGCATTCCACCAGCCAAGCGGGAGCAAGTGCTCGAGTGCCTGAATAAGGCGAATGTCCCTGTGATCGCCGAGGTGGGGCACCTGTATTCCTCACGCGAGTCATCAAAATTGATCACCGTTCGACAATAAACACACTGTCTACTGAATGAGAAAGAGATCAAAAGAGAAGCTCGCGAAGGCGATTAAGAAAGAGGCGAAGGAGCAATATTTTTGCCCACTTGCCTTCGACCATCTTTACAGTGACAGCGCAGGCCGCTGGCGGCTATGTTGCCGAGCCTATCCGTTCGACCATACCGTCTCCGATACGACGCCTGAACAACACTGGAATCACCCAATCATGCGCGAGATTAGAAGCGAGATGTTGAGCGGAGATCTCAAGCAAGTTCGCAAGTATTGTCACAAATGTCTCAAGGCGGAAAAAGACGGTCTGAAGTCCGCTCGTCAGCAGCTGAACGCAAAGCTGATGAAAGGCATCGCAGCGGGTAAACGCTCCAAGACTCTGCAATTTGCAGCACGCCTGACTCAGGGATCTGATCAGAACAGCCTCCCTGATGAGCGGGTGCTCGAATTGAAGCTTCGTATCTTTGGCAACTATTGCAATTTGCGCTGCTACATGTGTGCTCCGGCGAACTCGACCAGTCGCCACCAGGAACTCAGCGCCATTCGCGACGGCCACTGGCTAAAATGTTTGAAGCCACCGGAGAAGATGGAACTCTTCAACTCCGAAGAGGATTACGATGAATTTGTCGACAGTATCGTTCGACTACTGCCAGCAGTGAAAAAAATTAAGATCACTGGCGGCGAGCCATTCCTGCTGCGACGACACTACAAGTTTCTGGAGAAAATTGTCGCGACTGCACACGCCAGCCAGATTCGACTGGCCTACGATTCGAACATGACCAAATTTGAGTGGGGCAGCTCAAACGTGCTCGACTATCTTGAGAAATTCAAAGCGGTCACATTAGCGGTTTCGGTAGACAACGTGGGCGCGCGCAATGATTACATTCGCTATGGTGCCAATTTCGATGAAGTGATTGCAAACATTGAAACCGCTAGAGAGATGCCTGGGATCAACGTGGTTGTGAGCTGCGCGACTGGCATGCTGAACGCTGGAGATGTTCACGATATAGCCGAGTTCTTTCATCAGCGGGGCATCATGGCAAAATTCAACATGTGTGTGATCACTGCGCCGGCCTTCCTGCAGGCCCGACATTTGCCAGATCCGTTGAAAGAGCAGTATCTCGCCCGCATTGAGAACTCCCCATTCATCGAGCGGTTCGCCAACGTGATCCGCATGATCAAGCAGCCGCGAGACGAGAACGAGTTTGACACCTTCCTTGATTACATGGCCGACCTGGATCAGCACCGCAGCACTCGCTACCTGGATCTGTGGCCAGAATTTGAACCATACCAGAAGCCCAAGCAGTAGGCGGCTCTTACCTGGAACCGGCTACGCCAGATGACGTACTGACCATATTAGAATGGAGTGCTTTTTCAGAGGACAGTGATTCAAGCGCCACTTGCTCAATCAAGCCGCGTCACCTAGTATTCCAATCAATGCCTCGACGCGAGTTATCAAATCCCCATCAGATCATCGATTGGCTGGTAGATTGGGGAAAACAGTTAGCCGAACCTGCTGAGATGATTCTCATCGGCTCGGGTGCGTTGCTTTGGCATGCACATCAGGTAGGGAAAGACATTCCTCTCCCTGAGATGAGTATGGACGTTGACCCTATCACTTTCAGTGATGCTATTGCCGAGCTCGCGTATGATTCGATCATTGGTAGTGAATTCGAGAAGACACACGGCTGGCACGTGAACCTGATGCCCGACCTGGCTCTACGGGATTTACCTGAAGGCTGGCGGCACCGATGCTCAGTAGAGGTCTATGACAATCTTACCCTTATCGCTCCGTCTCCAGCTGACTTGCTTGCACCAAAGCTCAAGCGAAATGAGCCGCGAGACCGCGCTCACCACAAGTGGGCGGTGGAATTAGGATTAGTCACGAAGGGGCAATCTTCGTGATGATGCTGGAAAGATGTCCTGAAGGCGGGAAAGCGTTCGATCCCTACTGGGTTCCCGATGACTGGTCGCGACTTCAGTATGGTCGAATGCTCTGGAAGAAACCGAAGACTCGGGCTCGTCTACTTCAGCACTGGACTGATAAGCGTCACCCTTACAGAGATCGATTTCTAGAGCGGTTTCAATCGTGGGTAGAGATGGTGCTGGAGGCAGATCCAAAGCACGATGATGCTCTTGATAGGAAGCTGCAAAAAGCCGGGCACAGTCTTCGCACGATCATCCGAGAGATCCCTCCGGTCTTTGGAAGCTTCTATTGATTCGCCCTGTTACAGATTCAGCGTCAGATCGGATTCTCCCATCGCAATCCGTCAAAACGCGCGAAGTCGCTATCGTTCGAGTAGAGTGTGGCTTTGTTCACGATCGCATAAGCTGCCAGGATGGCATTGGAGAGCACTTTACCTGCGGAATGAGACTGCGTCATCAGATCCAACACCTGCGACCAATGATCTGGCAGAATCATACCTCTCGTCTACGAATGTAGTTCCGCCAACGTTTCCTCATCGTCCCTCTCTTCAGCCAGTTGATTAAAATTGGTGTCCTGCAAGCTGGCTGGGAAGAGCTCTTTGAAGAGCGGCTCAATCTTGAGCTGAGCCGACTCTCGTCCAAAAGCCGTTCGAACCGCTTCGTTGAGCACGCGTTTGAAAGACTTTCCTGTCCGTTTGGTCTCCTTCTTCAACAGGCGCCCGGTATCCGGATCGACCGCCACCGTCGTTCTTATATTGAAGCCATGACAGCATTTTCATTTCGCTATCAAGACCGCACTCAACCCATAACCCATAGCATTGCCGCCTTGCCTGTGCCAACGTTGAGAAAGTGCCCGCCAAGCTTCGTTGAAGTGAGGCCTTTCTTCAATACGGCCGGTGCTCACTCTTGTATCTACGAGACGAACGAAAGATCCTTTGCTAGACCGTGAATGGTTTCTCTCGATGTCCTTCAGTCCAACGGCGGTGAAGATGTCAATGCATCAGGCAGGCTAGCTCCCGTCAAGGTTCGTAAAAACGCCTCAATATCGTCCTTCTCATTGTCTGAGAGCTTCAGTGGCTGAAGCGTCTCTTCGCGGTGGCCGAGTGGAGGATCGCCGGGAAGTTCAGAATAATGATCCAGGACATCGCGCAAGGTAGCGAAGCGGCCATCATGCATGTAGGGAGCAGTCTCTGCTACACTGCGCAACGTCGGAGTTTTGAACTCAGCCATGTTGTTCATCTTCACTACGAGGAAAGGAAGTTTGATATTGGATTCCCTGCTTCGGTCATCGCTGAAGTCGCCGGTTCCAATGAAGCGGTCCGCCTTCAGTTTGCGAATCCCCTCAAAGCGCCCGGAGTCGCGCGGAAGATCGGGATTTCGCTTCAAACCAATGTTGTGAAATTCATTATCGGAAAGGTTTGGTCCTGCATGACAAAGGATACACCGCCCACGCCCCACAAAGAACTTGAGGCCACGTCTTGCTGATTCGTTGAGATGCTGATCGTCGCCAGGGGAGATTTTTTCGATATCGGCGACGAACGCATCGAAGTCCGAGCCATTACTAATGAGCTTCCGCTGGTAGGCTTCAAAGGTTTTTCCCAGATTTGATAGCAGCTGGTCTTGCGAGTGTTCGCTGATGGATCCGAAGAGCGCTTCGTAGCGAGATTTTAATATTGGATCCTGGGCGACAACGTTCTGCAAGTGTTGCGGGGTTGCTCCCATTTCGCGCGCATCCTGCAGTGGTTGGACTGCCTGCGCCCAGAGAGAATCGACCCGCCCATCCCAGAAGAACCATCGTTGATAGGCGACGTTCCAAAGCGACTGCGAATGGCGATCGGTGGTGCCCAGTCCTTCAGAGAGCGGTTTGCCATCGGAAAATCCAAGGTTGGGATCATGGCAGGTGGCGCACGAAACCTGCCCGTCGGATGATAGCCTGCCGTCGTAAAACATTCGTTGCCCAAGCCACGCCGCCTTCGGATCATCGGCGAAGAGATTCGTTGGGCTCGGAGGAATATCAGGCAGCGGGGAGAGTTTTTGGATCTCACGGAGTTCTTGGGCTGTGAAGATTACTGGCTCCACCAATTCGCCGATCACAGAGCGATCGCATCCGGCTGTGATCGCCGCGAGGATTCCAACAGACAGCGTCATGAACGGGAAACTTACCATGCTCAATTCAATCAACCGAAATGGGAATCGATGCCCGCTCCGTGGTGCCCTCCCGAGTGACGTCAACCGTGATAACCCAATCACCACTCATGTGGAAAGCCATGCCTTCAACACGATACTGGGAATCTCCAGCTGGGAATATCTCTGGCTTGGTGTTCATACCGTGCTGATGTGCTGGCATGTCGGCATCGACGACAACGTCCACGTCTCCAGTAGCGCCGTTGTTTGCATCTACCGTAACCGTTAAAGAGAAGTGTTTGTTGCGCTCGATCTCACCACCTTCTGGCGACACAGTTACGTTAAAGTTGCCCTGGTCGGTCTGCGCATTCGCCGGCCAATCCCCGGGTCCACCAGAAGTTTCAGTGATCGCAGGTTCAGTGATCTCAGTTTCACTACACGCCGAAAGAAAGCAGAGGCTGAAAACGACAATGATGAGAGAGGGAGTTCGCATTTTTTTGTGTATCACTGGATTGGCAGCTTTGGTTGATGGTCAAAATTTCCACGGAAGCCCTTAAAAGACTCGTCTGCACCGTTGTTCTCCAGGATCGCGCGGAATTCGTGACAACTCTTGTCATCACAAACCTGGGCGTAGACCTTGATGACCATCTGGAAGTTGTCTGGATCGGTGATTTGAATGGTTTGAGTTAAGTTCACTTCACCTTCAAGAATCCAGTTGCTTCCTACAAGCGGATCCAGAATTTCCTTTGGTGGCGGTTCGGTAAAGGTGCTGACCAACCGGTAGCCGATGCCACGAAAATCGATCTGAGTAGGTCTGCCGACGCTTTTTTTATGGGCGCTGTAGACGTGCTTGTCCGAAGGGAGATTGATCGTCACGACACATTGGAGTTGCTGTCCCGCTTTTGTAACTTTCTCACTCAAGCGCGCGACTTCACTTTTTAATTCACCCTCACCAGGCAATATGAAGCTGAACTGCAATGGATCACCGTTCCTTGTGACCTCAATCAGTAGCAGATCACCAGGAGCTTTCTTACTAATCACGGCCATAAATTTATCGTATGCAGGCACAAGCTCACCGTTGATCGAGATGATCCTGTCACCGATGATCAAACCCGCCTTCTCCGCGCTGCTTTCATCAGTTACATGACCCACACGGACTCCGCCGCCTTCCGGCAACTGTTGCGGAATGAAACCAAAATCAACCGTAGGCGCTTTCTCCACGCGGGAATAGTTCAAATAGCTCAGACTCACCATCATTCCCATGTCATCGCCTTCTCGGCGCACTTGCATTTTAATGTCCCGGCCTTCTCGCCGCATTAATTCACACCATGCATAGAAATCACGGTTCGTTTGGAAGTCCGACTTCCCCCCGGCGCTCAGGATCACATCACCGAGTCGAATCCCAGCCTGATGAGGGCCAAAATTGAGCTTGGTGACCCTCAAAGCGAAGCGATCTTTCGGGAGGCTCAGGGACTGTAGTTCAGTTGCAGATAGACGATCACCGATAAACCCAGGAGTCGGGAGAAATTTGATCATGTGTGCGGTGAATGGATTCTCTACTCGCCAAGAATAATCCTTGGGATCACCAACTTTCCATCCGGCATCAAGTGCAAGCTGGCCATTCACTGGGGTGTCGTTCCTCAACAGGGAATAGGGCAACGCAACAGCTCCGCCGTCACTCTTATCGAGCACCGACTGGATGTCGTATTTGGTGAGAATTTTTTTACCGTTCAGGGTTTGCAGTAGATCGCCCGATTGTAATCCTTCACTGCTGGCGGCAGATCCTGGAATCACGTTTTTTACACGATACTGTTTTTCCTGATCCACTACGATGCCGATGCGTTCCGGCAGTGGGTAGATCCAAAACTGATCCGGCGTCCATTCGCCAGCCTTCAGGGTCAACAGTTGGCTGGCTTCGCGAGCGTAGTGACAGTGGTAGCATCCAGATACCGGCTGCATGATGCCGCTAAGCTGCTTATTGACGGTCTCCGGAAGGTATTGGAGCTGCTTTCGTTCTGGTGGTGATGGAGCCTTTTCATAGTTCGCGTGCGTCTCCAGACCTTTTTGCATGATCTCGACCAGACTCGCCATGTTCATCGGCGAAAGATGAGTTCGTCCACCGTAGCCGTGATAGACGGATCCATCGGCATTGGCCAGGAGCACGGCCATCGTTAAGTCGAAATCGAACGGATAGACGCTCAAGTCGACGTTATTGATGTTGATGATGCGGACACAAACATAGTCCTCGGCGATCTCTCTAAACGCTTGCGGTGGACGGACAACCTGCCCGTCAAACAATCGGCAATCGATTCAGGGTTCGCAGCGAAACACGACCAGTAGTGGCTTGTGGCTCGCAGCTGCGATAGCCCTTGCCTGCTCCAGGTTATCCAACCACGGATATCGATCATCAGCTCCTGCATCTGCGCGAGAAACAGTGGTGGCAATTGCTATCAGAACCCAAGCGAGAAGGTAGTAGAGTTTCATCTACTTCCAAGGTATCAGGGTCACGACCTGAGGCGCTGCATTTTTTGCCTTGCGTGTGTTCAAAATTGTTGCGTGCGACGTCATGATCTCCGCCTCCACTTATCAGCCTCCGATAAAGCTCATCGCGACTTGATCCTTGCTTTCAGTTGTAGAAACCGCACTGCCGCGTTCTTCGGAATAGCGATCATTGCGGCTTTCCCAAAACCTGGCGAGGCGTGCTGTCAGGCTTTGTGCACTGTCGCTTTCATTGATTACCGGCTTGAGGTCGGTTCCGTTCGTGGCGAAGAGGCAGGTGAATAGTTTACCGTCAGCTGAGATACGGGCGCGGTTGCAGGAGCGGCAGAAGGGAGCAGTGATCGATGACACGAATCCAACCTCCCAGTACCCTCCTGGGATTCCATATCTCCGCGCGACTTCGCCTGCAGATCGAGGTGCGAGCGGCTCCAGCGAAAATTCCTCTCTCAGCTGAGTCAGGATCTCGGCGGACGGAACTACTTGGGAACGATTCCAGCGTTGGCCATTGCCCACATCCATGTATTCGATAAAGCGTATCGGGACACGAAGGTTGTGGAAGTAGCGGGCCATCGGGAGAATTTCACCCTCGTTCACTCCACGTTGCACGACCATGTTGATCTTCGGTGATAGCCCACATGCGATAGCGGCATCGATGCCTTCGAGAACTTTCTCCGGGCCGAATCCCAAGCCGTTCATGCGTCCGCATATTTCGGGAGCGAGTGCGTCCAGGCTAATGGTGACCCGTCCGATCCCAGCCTGCTTCAGCTCTTCGGCCACCGGCGCAAGGCGTCTACCGTTGGTCGTGATCGCGAAGTCCTCAACTTTTGGAATCGTACTCAAACGTGACACAAGCTCGGGCAAGTCAGGACGCAGCAACGGCTCCCCGCCAGTCAAGCGGAGCTTGCGCACACCGATGTCAACAAACGCTCGCGCCAGCTGTTCAATTTGATCAAAACTCAACCAATCCTTGCGAGGAAGAAACGCATAGTCAGGGCCAAATACTTCACTGGGCATGCAATAAGTGCAACGCAAATTGCAACGATCGATCACGGAAATCCTCAAGTCACGCAACGGACGTTTGAGTTTATCGGTCGCGGTAGGGGTATCTGATTTGTTCGTGTCCATCAGCTAACGGTTACTTCATCGGGAATGTCGAATTGAAATGCAGAAGGCACTGCTTCGCAATGGTAAATGCACATACCGCAACCGGTACATTTTTCGGCATCAAGCACAGGTTTCCGCTGTATCATGCGAATAGCGTGAATATTTTCAGGACACCGATAGGAACACGTATCGCACAAGATTCCTTCCGTATTCAGACAACGATCGAGCTTCAGGGTCACCGTGGCGATTGGCCGGACAGGCTGGGCTTCCTCTCGTCGAAGAGCCCCACTCGAGCATGCTGAGATACAGGGCATTGCTTCGCACCAATGACACGGCGCTGCCGCAGGATCGATGAACGGAGTGCCCTCAAGGGAACCTGACGCAGGTCCATACTGATCGATTGCATCAAAGGGACAGGCTACAGCGCAGGTGAAGCAACGTGCACAAGCATTTAAAAATGCTTCCTCGTCAGGAAGTGCTCCAGGGGGACGTGGGGGACGCGGCTCATGGGCATCGACTGCTTCAGGAGGCGACGCAGCTTTAGTGACTTCGCGGACAAGGTCGCCAAGGCTGAATCTGAATAGCTGTCTGCGATTGAATTCTGGCATTACGGAGTGGCAGGTTCATCGACAAGTGTGTTCTGCGTCCGGCGGCGTTGGGCACCCTCGCGCCGATCTTGCCTTACACGAGCGCGCCGAGCGCCGATGGCGGTGACCACCAGCAAAACGCCAAGTCCCACAGCAATCCAGCGCCCCCAGTGGACGATCTGAGACGAAAGCCTGAAGGGGATGGTGCAGGCCAGGTCACCTTTTTCGTGAAGAGTAATGCGAAGCTCATACTTGCCGGTGTCGGGTAGCTCGCGGTACATCGAGTAGAGGTTCTCCAACTCAGATGCCTCATGTCGCTCTGAAAACAAAACCTTTCCACGATCCATTACCTCCAACGTCAAAGGGCCACTGTAGACTGTGTTATCCCGCAGGTTAAAGATGACTAGAAAGAGTCTTACATTGTCGGGATCTTCAACCTTGTCGCGGTTGATGCCCTGAAAATCGTAGACGACCAGCGAAACCTCGTAATCGCCAGCCTGACCGATGAACTCTTCCTCTGGCACCTGAGGGTAATTCTCAAAGTAGTTATAGTGTGGCAGTCCCTTGAAGTGGTGGGCGAACAGTGGTTCCAGGGTCACCAGCAGAACGATCCCTGTGATGATCCTGGCCCATCGTATTGAATGCGCGTGGCTCATAAGTTTGTTACAGGGGCGGGGGATTTTCGAAGGCCAATGCTAAGGCACTTCGTCGGACAGATGGTCAAGCACTCGCCACACATTGAGCAATCCACGGTCTCGTCATACTTCGGTTGCACTTTCATCGGGCAAACATCTATGCAACTGGTACAAGCCTCCAAGCATTCAGGCGCATCGCGCTTGAGCGAAAACACAGATTTACTGCCAATGAATCCGAGCATCCTACCAGTCGGACAAACGTAGCGGCAAGTGAACTGCTTGCCCATGACAAGGTCGAGCAGTCCGAAGACGAGGAGGCTACCCAGAGAGAACGAAATCGTCCCGTAAGCAATCCCATGAAAGAGCGTTTGTCCTAAAGCAAAGTAAGGAAGAATGAGCGTCCAGACGCCATGACCGATCCACACAGCTGCGACAATGCCACCAAACAGTAGCCCCCAACAGAAGCCTCGGTTCAATGAGAATTCAGGGAGATAAAAGAACCTGGCGAGCAGGCCACGGACGCGGGAAATTGTAAAGAACAGCAACGATGCGGGGCAAACGTAGGCGCAAAACACGCGCCCAAACAACAATGCCAGCGACAACGGGATGATAAGACCCAGGGCAAACCCCAATTCCCACTTTCTGCTTTTGGCAAGTACGGACAAAGCAGCAATGGGATCAGTAAAGGGAACTCCGCCCAGTCGAATAGACCAGGTCATGCCGCCGTTTAGTTGCGCCACACTTGCAGGGTCACCAAACAAGGAAAAGAATCGATCCGTATTCTCATAGAACACACGCATCGGTTTACCTTCGCTCAACTCAACAAGGCGAGGCAGATTGTAGCTGCGCTTCAGATTGTGATAATTCGTCAACATTGCTAGCAGGCACAGAATCGCGATCACTCCAGTTCGAGTGACGATCGACAGCGCTAACAGTGACCTTCCAGCTTTCATCAGGCCTCTTCAGGTTCAGGATCCCAGTGGGAACGTCGATTCTTAGATGGCTTTCGCGGGGCCATCAGCTCCGGATGCTCTGCAAGTTCCGCGAACGGGACAACTCGGATTGCCTGTGGCATCTGCACGCACGCCTGTTCACACAGTCCGCAACCGACGCAATGCTCTGGATGCACATGCGGTTGTTCGAACATTCCGAGTGTCATCGCTTCACCCGGCAATGGACAAGCCCGATAGCATACGCCGCAGGTGCGACCGGAAAAGGAATAGCACAGATCTTCCGAGACAAATGCCAGGCCCATTTTGACGGCGCGCATCCCTTCCTTTGTCGGCTCCAGTTTCTCCAGCGCCTGCGTTGGACAAACCTGCGTGCAAGCCATGCATAGAATACAAGCCTGCGCTCGCGGGTTGATCTTTGGCGTGCCAAGATTCTCGATTCCATCTTCGATCCCATAGAGGCTGATGCACTTGTTAGGACAGACGTTCGCACATTGACCGCAGGCGATACAGTCCTGCAGAAATTCTTTCTCCGGCTTAGCTCCAGGTGGTCGGAGAAACCGCCGGAAGCGCGAGTTCTTGGGCAGGCGCTCGATGAGCGGAATGAATAGCGGCAGGACTGCTCCGGCCACGAAGGCACGGAGGAATCCACTGCGGCTCACTTTGATCATACTGCCACCTCCTTATGTGATTGCCTCAACACGTGCTGCGCATTTCTTGAAATCGGCTTGCCCCGATACTGGATCAAATGCGCGGTGGGTTGTGCCGTTGGCCAGCCATTTGTTCTTTTTGGGATCGGCAGAATCAGCAACGGAGAGGTTCCACGGGGAGAACAAAAATCCTTTGGGAACGGTGTTCCGTGCAGGCTTCACCACAGAATCGAGTCCGACTGAGACGCGAGCCTCGATCGATCCACGACGCGTGGTGATCTTCACCCACTCGCCGTCTTTTGTGCCTAGTTCCTTGGCGTCATCCGGATGCATTTCGACGTACATCTCGGGCACAAGCTTCTTCGTGGTGCCAGCGCGGATAGTCTTGGCCGTATGAAAGTGCTCGTAAACAACTCCAGTTGCAAACCAGAAGGGATATTTGTCCTTGGGACAATCGCCGAGTTTCTTGCCGAGTTCGTCCGCGTGCGGCAACTCCGGTGTCAGGCCGGCATCGCGCGCCCTGACGAGCAGGTCCATATGGTCGGTGATGTAGTAACCTTCCTCGGTGCCGGCTTTCGAGAGCTCGTCCGTGATCTCGCGATACTCACTGTAGTCCTGATGACACATGTGAAAGTGCAGTTTGCCGTCGGCGTGGCGGAACTCGCCGTAAGGTTTGCCCGGCCAGTACTCCTCCTGCGCCATGTAACGGCGCTTGGTGCCACCTGCCCTGGCGATCGCTGCAGTCGGCGCTGGCCACTGGATTCCGCGCAGCCTCTTGATCTGCGCATAGGGCGACTCGCCGGTCTCTTTCTCGACCTCGAGGATGCCGGTTAGATCGGCATCAGTTCCCTTCGATGCTTTGAGGAAGTCACGGAATACTTCTTCCGGATCGTAGAAGCCGTTCTCTTTGCGCTCGTAGGGAAAGACCTTCGACATATCGAGCCCAAGTCGCTCGCCAATCATCTTGCCTTTATCGATGACCATGTCCATGTCAGGACGGCAGCCTTTGACCGGATTTCCGGTGCCTTCCGTAACAAATAATCGGCGCTCCGACTGCACGTAGATTCCATTAATCCACTCCCCCCAAGTCGCGGCCGGCAGGATGATGTCTGCGTAGAGGTTGTTCGGAGCATCTTTGTAGATCTCCTGGACGACGGTGAAAGTCTTGGTGAGAGCAGGGCGCGAAAGATTGTAGGCGTCCGGGAGGTCGATGTGAGTGGCGTAGATGAGGAACATCGCCTGCACCTCACCCTTGAGGGCGCGCTCCATCATGCCGACCGCCATTCCAGTGTTCTGCATCTCGGCGACAGCGTCGAGCCGCTCCTTCGGGATGCCCCATTGCTCGGCGCAGAAGGCGCGGTGCTTCTCGTTGTCGATGCCGATGTTGAACGGCAGGCGGCTGGTGAGGCCGCCGGTCAGACGTTCGCCCATGGCGTTCGGCTGGCCGGTCTGCGAGTGCGGACCACAGCCTGGTTTGCCAATGTTGCCCGTCAGAGCCATCAGGTTAATCAGGCTCATGGTGTTGTGTTGGCCGTGCAGATGCTGGTTGTAGCCGATGCCCCAGATGCTCAATACACCGCCGGTACCACGCTCGCGGCCCTTGATGCTTGCCGCAGCCCATACCTTGGCAAGTTCGCGGATCTCTGCAGCAGGGATCATGGTCTTGTCCTCGACATCCTCAGGTTTGTAGCCAGCTTTTACAGCGTCGACATACTCCTGCCAGCCAGTCGTATGTTCTTTCAAAAAGTCCCACGCGATCGCATCATCGTGATCCTCCATAAGCACATAGGCTAGCGCGTTTTGGATTGAAATGTCGCCGTTGACCGTCGGAAAGTGGTAGCTGTTGGTTTTATTGATGTCCTCCAAGCCCTGAACAGTTCCAGTGCGACGCGGATCGACCACCAGCGTCGGAATGTTGCGTTGAGATTTAGTGTCGGCCACACGCCAGTAGAGAATCGGATGGGCGCCGCGGGCATTGTGGCCCCAGAAGCAGATCATGTCGGCGAGCTCAACGTCTTCGTAGCACGTCGGTGGGGTGTCGGATCCGAGAGACTTGAAGTAGCCGGTCACCGCTGAGGTCATGCACATGCGCGCGTTCGCCTCGATGGTGTTCGAGCCGATGATGCCCTTCATGAAGATGTTCTCGAGGTACTGCCCTTCAAGCGAGAGTTGGCCGGAACCGTAGAGGCCGACCGCGTTGCCGCCGGAGGTCTTGACGATGTCAGCGATTTGGTCAGCGATGATTTCCTCCGCCTCTTCCCAAGTCGCCTCGCGGAACAGGCTCGGGTCGTAGGAGCCTTTGGTGGCCGAAACGTGCCCCTTGAGGGGATCCGACATGTCCTTGCGGATCAGTGGCTTATTGAGACGGTTGACGTAGATCGCCTCGGCCGAAGTAAGGCCTTTGATGCACTGCAGACCGCGGTTGGTCGGGTGGTCTTTGTCGGGGACAATGTTGGTGATGCGACCGTTCTTCGTCTTGAGGATGGTGCCACAGCCGACACCGCAATACGGGCAGGCGGCGTAGAGATCGGTTGGTGACTCACTCTTTTCAAGCTCGATTCCATCGCTCTCGGGCACTGCCCACCCAGTGGTGGTAACACCAGTTGAAAGTGCGGCCGCCGAGGTACCGGCTTTCATGAAATTTCGTCGTTTCATAGTAGGGAGGGGGGAGATCGTTGGTTAGTGATGTCAGCGGCTAGTTTGACGCTGTTTTTAATTCGAGGCTTCTCAAGTAGGCAATGATATCGAAAGCGTCCTGCTCGCTGAGATTAGCGAGGCCTGCGGCGCCGATAAATGGTCTCATGGCAGTACCAATCCGCCCGATCTTGAGCGTTTGAAAAATGTAATCGTCCGAGGCGGTGGAGAGGAACCCAGCAAGCCCGATGGCGGGCCCAGAACCACCAGCTACATAGCCAGCACCTTTCTCACCGTGGCAGGAGCCGCAGTAAGCGGCATATTTCACGCCACCTTTCTCGGCATCACCGGATTCGGCGTGGTTCTTTGTCGCATCGACCTCAACTTTGATGATGTTTGCGACCTTTATTGACCGCAGATAGGAAATGATATCAGCGAGCACCTCGTCGGACAGATCGGGTCGCTGCACCATCGCTGTCCCTGGTCGCCCTTTGCGCACTGTGTCTATGATGAATTCATCGGATGAGATCGCCAGGAAATCGCGATTGCGAATACTGGGAGCAAATCCAACCTTCCCTGTGCCCCCCTCCTGATGACAAGCCATGCAGTTCGCCGTGAAATGCATGGCTCCCCTCTCTGGGTCAGCTGATTTCTTCGCCACGACAGGTTCAGACACTTTCGAGATTTCACCGCTGCGCAGATACGCAATAATGTTGGCGACTTCATCGGGCGAAAGATTTGCCAACCCCTCTGGCCCCATAAACGATCTCATGGGACTGCCAATGCGACCGTGCTTAACGGTCTGGAAAATGTAGTCGTCAGATGCAGCTACAAGGAATCCCGGGAGACCGATTCCCGGCCCTGAACCACCGGCGGCATAGCCAGTTCCAGTCGTCCCATGGCAGCTCGAGCAGTAAGTTTGATAGGACTCAGATCCGGCTACTTTGTCGCCGGGGTACTTTCTCTTTGGATCAACTGATAAGCGCTGATTCGCTCCCTTGTCCTCTCCCGATCGCAGGTAAGCAATGAGTCCCGCAATTTCGTTTTGATCAAGGTGAGCCCATGGAGTCATGGATGTTCCAGGCCTCCCTGCGGCGATTGTTCGATACAAAAAATCGTCAGAAGCCAGGGCGAGAAAGTCGCGGTTGCGAATATTTGGAGCGAAACCGACTTTGCCCACGCCATCCGCCTGATGACAGGCAACACACAGGACATCAAAAGATTGTTTACCCTCAGCGATCAGATTTGCCGGATTGTGGCGGTAAATGGAGTTCGAAGAGAGTGAGAATGCAGCAATCGGAGCAGATTTAGCACGCGAAGATTTTGTTACGGCCGGCCCATTGCTTGAACTCACACTATTTCCTCCCATGCCGGCGATCATACAGCCAATCCCGATTACAAAAACAACCGAGGCGAGTGCCGCCCCAATTAATATAATTATTAAATGAACAACAACCGGAAAATCAATCGCTGTCTGGGTTCGTTGTTCAGGTTCGGTCATATAAATGGCACGGGGGGATCGTAAGACCAATCGTTGGACTCTTTCCAAGTTTTTTCTGATCGACTTGAAGGTGACCTTAACCACCAAAAATTCGCAATGCAGGAATTGTCGATGATAGAGCAAACATTGTCGCTCACTCGCATTAGCTCGAGAGATTTCTTATCAGAGAACCCCCAATGATACGACCAACGCTGGATGGATGAGGTCATCCCATAGAAGAAATCACGGCTGGCCGGATCCTGTTCGACCGTTTACATTTTGGAATGCCCCGATTGATACTTTTCGTTCTTGCCCTTGGATTTTCGCTTCTTTCTCAGGCGTCAGCACAGAATCGATATCGTGAACACACGCCATCAAAGGCAGAGATTCGCGTTCTGTGTTTTTCCGCCTCGGGTTGGTATCGTCATCCTGACATTCCGGCGATTAATCACTGGTTGGTGAAGACTGGTGCTGCTTACGGCATTCAAATCGACGTGTCAGAGACTGCAAAAGACCTGACAGAGAAACGACTTGCTGACTATAATGTGCTGTTGTTGAACAACGCGAATACGCTGGACAAAGTCTTTGACGAAGAACAGCGTGAGGTCATAGAAGATTGGTATGCAAAGGGTGGTGGCATCGTGGGACTTCATGCGGCCCTGGTGCATCAGCAAGGATGGCAATGGTTTCATGAGCTGGCAGGCTGTGACTTTGACAGTGATTCGGATTATCTTGAGGCACATGTCGTGGTGGATCCGAAGGCCAAAGATCATCCCAGCGTGAAGGGACAGCCAGATTCGTTCCTCTACAAGGCGGACTGGACTAACCACACTAAGACGGTCACGGGGCTTGCTGGCGTGCAGGTTCTATTGCGTGTGGACGAAACTTCCTACGAGCCGGTACGCAAATATTTCCAGGATCGTGGCGGCAAAGCAATGGGAACGGATCATCCCATCGCGTGGACGCGCGTGCACGGCGGAGGGCGCTTCTTCTACACAGAACTGGGGCACGACGTGCCTTCTCTGGACACAGACTTTGGTCGACAACACCTCATCGAGGGCATCCTCTGGGCTGCAGAAAAATCTAAATGATTCCGGGGAAGAATTCACGAGCGTTCGCCCCTGCTCTCAAGACTTGAAGATCTATGTTGGCGGGGTAGTCTCTTCAGCAATGGAATCACAACAACAGAAATCAGGACTTTCGCCAGTGGCGATGGTGGGTATCGGCTGCGGAATTGTTGCGCTCTTGGGCGTAATCGTCATAGGGGGGATGGCTTGGTTTGGAGTGCGTAAGGCATCGCAATTTGCGGAAAATATTGTGAATAATCCAGGTGCGGCAGCTGAGTTGATCGTCAAGATGCATCCGGAACTCGATCATGTATCGACGGATGCGGATGCCGGAACGATCACAGTGAAGAACAAGTCGGATGGCGAAGTGATGACAGTGAATTTCAGCGATGTCGAGCAGGGCAAATTTTCGGTGCAGGGTGCTGATGGCGACGACATGTTCAGTATCGATTCAGATTCCAACAACGGTTTGACTATCAACTCCGGTGATCAGGGTGAGATCAAGATTGGTGGCGCGGCAGATTTGTCTGATGTCCCAGCCTGGGTTCCCGTTTACCCTAACATAACTAAAAGCACGACGGCGATGAATCGCAAGAGCCCGGACGGAAAAGCATCGGGGATGATCGCTTTCGAGGTGACCGACGATGTAAACACCATCTCAGCGCACTATGAGAAGCTATTGAAAGATCAGGGTTTCGAGGTGGATCTGCGCACGATGAATGCGAATGGGAATGTCTCTCAGGCGATTATCACCGCCAAACACCCGGGCAACAGCCAGGCTCTCAATGTTCTCGTCGGGGAAGCTGACGGCAAGCGAAGCCTCATCATCAACTACGAGGAAAAATGATGCGTCTCTATACGTCTGCTATCAAAGCAGCGCTTGCCCTGCTTTGCATACAGATGAGCACCGGAGCAGCGCTGGCTGCACCATTACCATTGCCAAACCTGGTTTTCATCCTTGCGGACGACTGCACTTACCTGGACATGGAAGTCTACGGCGGCCAGGCGAAGACGCCCCATCTCAAGAAGCTGGCGACGCAGGGCATGACATTCTCCCGTTGTTTCCAGACGGCACCAATGTGTTCGCCGACGCGGCACAATATCTACACGGGTCTGTATCCTGTGCGTTCTGGTGCGTGGCCGAATCATACTTGTGTCTATCCGGGCACGAAGTCGATTGCCCATTTCCTCAAAGATGCTGGCTACCGGGTTGCGCTATCGGGAAAGACACATATCGCGCCGAAGGAATCATTCCCATTTGAGTATTCCAAGGATTTTCGCAACGCAAATCCTAACAGTGCCACTCCTTACCCGGAGCTCGAATCTCTCATGCGCGAATCAAAGGAGAGCGGCACGCCCTTCTGTCTGTTTGCCTGCTCGAACGAGCCGCATACGCCCTACACAAAAGGAGATGCTGCCGCTTACCCGCCCGATTCCCTGAAGCTGCCGCCCAGCTGGGTCGATACTCCCGATACGCGCAAAGCCTACTCCGAGTATCTGGCCGAGATCACCTACTACGATCAACAATGTGGTACACTGCTGCAGATGCTCGATGCGCAGGGGCTGGCGGAAAATACGCTTGTGATCGCCACTTCCGAGCAGGGATCAGGCTTTCCCTTTGCCAAGTGGACATGCTTCGAGCTGGGGCTGACATCGGCCATGATCGCCCGTTGGCCGGGCAAGGTTCCCGCCGCCAGCAAGACGGATGCGCTGGTGGAATACGTCGACATCACTCCGACGTTTCTCGACATCGTACAAACCTTGGCGCCCGAGAAAACGCTCGCTGCTGAAACGGATAATCTGGATGGCCAATCATTTTTACCCGTCTTGCTGGGGGAGACCAATGAGCACAAGACATATACCTTCGGGCTGCACACCACCCGGGGCATCATCAATGGTTCAGAGAATTTTGGCATTCGTTCCTGCGCCACAAAAACGCATCGCTACATACGTAACTTGCATCCTGAGATTCCGTTTCGCAATGTAGTGACGCGTGAACAGGGCGATAAGGCACCATTTTGGATGTCCTGGATCGGCAAGGCGCAGACTGGCGATGCACACGCTGTAGCGATGACGCGAAAGTACACCATCCGACCGGCGGAAGAACTCTATGATGTCGCCAGCGATCCACATTGCCTGCACAATCTCGTTAATGATCCCAAATTGGCCGAGTTGAAAACCGAGCTATCGACGCAACTCGATGCCTGGATGCTGCAGCAGGGAGACAAGGGCCGGGACACCGAGGCCATCGCGCACACACGCCACCGTGGCTACTCACCACCCGGAGCGACTGACTCCCGAACCGGAGGAAAATGACGAGCGCCGCGATCCAGAACTTCGCGAGCTGGAAAACCCACCGCCACTACTACTGCTACTGCTACTGCGCCGGCTACCGAAACCTCCCGAGGAGGAGGAAGATGACCTGGCCCGGCGACGACGCGCTGCCTCTGCCTGCAGGCGAGCCCGACGGCGACGTTTTGCTTCTCGCCGCTCCTGTTCTTCGCGCCGCAGTTGGGCGACTCTCGCTTGCGCGGCAGCGACCGCTTGCTCAGCGATTCGGCGTGCTTTACTGGCGGCTTGCTGCGCGGCAATGTAGTTGCCGACTAGCAAGAACTGGCGCGCACTTTCGACATAATCGTAGCCGGGTGATCCACTAATGCGCACACCGTGGCTGCCAGTCCATCCAGTTGCGCCCCGCACCACCGCCGATGCCTGTTGCATCATCTCCACACTTTGTCTGGCGCGTTCCAGTTCCTCCTGCAGGCATGCTGCCCAGCGAGCTCCTTCGGCATCGATGCGGTCCGCCTCGGCGTCTACTTCCAACCAATCTAAATGGGCAACTTTCAACTGCGCATCCATTCGTTGCGCATCCTCGACCAGTTGTTGCGTCGCAGCTTTGGCTTCACTGGTGGCGGGGCTATCGGGAATTTTATCGATATCGGCTTTGCGCACCAGAGCAAGATTGCGCTCCAATTGGCGACTCGCACTGGCGGCGCTGCGTTCCGCTTCAGCGAAGGAATCACGATTCGTCTGCACCAGATCTTCGACCTGGTTTAACGCGGTTCCCAGCTTGTTCAGCAGTGTGCCTGCGGCAAAAGGATCCGCCACTCCGTGCGCTGCATCGACCGCTTCCTTCGCGCGCGCATCCAGTTCCAAGGTATCTGCAAAAGTATCGATCGTCGACTGACTGACCTTAGGATCACTCATCGCAGGTCGCATCGAATCGGCAAATTTTTCGTGCTGCCCGACGGCAGCCGTGTTCACTTTCTCCGCTTTCTGCAGTGCCTCGTCCTGGCGCACAATATCGGTGAAACGCCGGGCAATGTCGCCGTGTTCGTCTTCAATGTCGCCCATCATCTCCGATGCCATGAGAATTTTTCCTGCACGAAAATCAGTGTCCGCCAGTGACTGCCACTCGCGGCAAATCGCAATCATTGCGCTCGCCTCATCGATGTGTGATTCAATAGTTTCCTCACCGTCCTCATGGTCGTGAACAGACTCGATCGCCGAAATGCGTAACGCTGACGATGCGTAGCGCGTGCGCAAGCGCTCTAGAATTTCCGAATGCCAGCTGACGAAACCATCGAGGCGCTTGGTTTCTTTCTTACATTGATCAAATTTCTCCGCGTGCGCAGCATGGGCACCCGTGGTTGCGGTGACGATGCGGCGCGCATCATTGGTCAATGCCTGCACTTCATTCAATGAGACTTCCGCTGCAGAAACTGCACCACGATCCAGTGCCGCATGGGCTGCAGTCAGCGCTTCCTTTGAGCGGGCGACATAGTGGATGGGATCCCAGTCCTCACTTTCACAGAAGAGAGCGTCGGGAGAAAGTTCCAGCGCACCGGCGAGATCTGTCCGCGCCTGTGTGATGATTTCTTCCGTATCTGCGATGGCCGCAGTCGATTCACTCTCCAGGCGTTCAGCACTCTTACGGGCGGCGGCCACGCGATCGGCGAACTCAGCAAGTGCGGTTTCCCATTCCTCCATCTCGGATTGGGTGGAAGTGGCGACAGCTCCACGCGCGATTTCATCTGCGTTATCAGAGAATTCATCCAGCAAAACGCAAATCCACGCGATGGCGTAATCCTTGTCCGATAGCTCCGTTTTGCCAAAGTGAATATCCTCCAGCTCATGGGCGCGGAATTGCAGTGTCGCATGGACAAGTGCCTGTGCTTCACTGGCTTTGCGTGAGGCTTCGGCACCTGCGATTTGCAATGCAGTGACCGGATCGGTGCCGCCCAGATTCACTGCCGCGACGTGATCCCGCCGCGCAGATGGAAGCAGTTTTTCGAAAACTGGCAGCAATGGAAACCAGCCATCTTTTGCAGCAGCGTCGTCGATCTCGACTCCTTTAGATTCAACAGCACGCAGCAAGGCGTCGACGGATTCCATTTCTGGAACGATAGTCGCCCAGGCATTCTCAACAATATCCAACGCTCCGAGCGCACGCGCAGCCCGAACATTGAATGCCTCGATCAGCTCATCAAAACTCATCGCAAATGGCTCATAGGTTTTCACATCTCCCAGCAGAGACTCACGCTCGCTGCGCGGACTACGCATGATATGCTCCAGTCCATCTTTCGGTTGAAACTGGATGGCGTCCTCGTTCAGCAGCTTCAACGCTTTCTCATAGCGACTCTCAGCCACAAGGTTGATACTCTTAGCTCCTATGCCATCCGGCCGCGTGAGTTTCTGTGCTCTCTCGAGCACTTCATCGGCACAGGTGGCCATGATGAAGAGTTCGTCGACATCTTTGATCGTCTGTTTGCTGAGCTGCAGAGTTTCGCCTGCATAGCCACGCTTCTCCAACTCCGCACTGGAGCCAATGACGATCGCGGTGCGGTCGAGCAATGTGAACAATCCATCAGTTTTTGCCCGCAATCCTGTTTCCCAGATATCACACAGCCTTTCTCCTTCTTCTTTCATTCGGCGTCGGCGTCGATTGCCAGCAACGCTCAATCCTAACAAGGCTACAACACCTGCAGCTGAACTTCCGCCAGCCACTCGCCGATGGGTACGCTGCCGTTCTTCACGGTGCCTCACTGACTGTGCAGCTCTCGCATTCGCGATCTCAAATGCTTCAAATGCCGCTTCCGCTTCCAGCAGATCCTTTCGATAGGCGGAGTCCATTCGCGCATGTGCACTAGTGGATTTGGCCAGATTTTCGCGCACAAATTGCAGCTCAATGGGCGCATCAACACTTTCAGGATGGGACACCAGCGTCGGCAATCGCTCATTCAAGCGGAGGAGCGTTTTTCCATCTTCGATGTAGCGATCGAGTCTGCGGTGGAACTCAGCGACGGCCTTTTTTACCTGTTCGACGCGCTTGTGGGCCGCCTGCCTATTATCATCTGCCAGGCTATTCGCAGCGATTCCGAGTTCGCCACGCCAGCGTGCTGTTTCAGGTTTGCTGAGATCGACATCGACATTTTTGGAGGACGTCTGGCGATGACGCATGGCAGTGAGTCGGTTTTCGAGGTTCACGATTTCTTGCTCAGCTTCACCGATCGAAGCCTCTGCCCGCTGTCGATCTCGCTTTGCCTCTGCAACTGCTCGTTCACGAACCTGTCGCTCGGAACTGATTGCCAGCGCCAGTTTCTTCTCCAGATGGGTGATGGTATCCTTGACCGCATCGACTACGCGGCCGCCAGTTCGCATGGCGGCAATGGCTGGCGCATCCAGATTCCCCTGCCACTGTTTCTCACCGAGTCTACGAGAGTCGAATGCGTCTGATGCGTAGTAGCCAAATTTGCGCTCCTTCAGGTAGAGCACAAAGAATGCCCCGTTGCGTTGCCCAGTGCGATCGTCCACGAACTGACCAAAGACCGTCTGATTCGGCAATCCCCTGCCAAGCGCATGGTCAACCGCATCCATTCCGGAATAGCGCTTACCTGCGGCATCGGTGAAAGTCTCACCTTCCGCGTTTTCAAGCAGGACTGCGGTCCAGTTGCGTGCATACTGATCCATCCATTGTTCAAGTTCCTGTAGCTGCTTGTTGCCCACGCCGACTGTTCCTTTCGTGTAAACGTGCTGGGTCGGATCCCAAATTGTGACTACCTCCGTGGCTTTGGTCACGGGATAGGCAGCGTCACCGGCATGACTGGCCATGATCAGCCAAATGCTGGAAAGAGATGCCAGAACAACGGTCATCCCGCGGAACCATAGGGGTAGAAATGGTGAGGTCGTCCAAGTCATCATTATCCGCACGATGCCACACGCCCGCGCACTAATGAATCGAAAAGAACGGATGCGGCGCGCCGCTATTCGACCTTCTGCGAACTAAAACGACGCCCTCATTTGCTCGTATGTTAGCTTTCGCAATGTGGCAATTAGCCCTCCACCTGATATGAATAACCCCTTTGCATCCTTGTAAATCTTATTTCAATGACTAACCTGAAGAATTGATTTCGAAAGGAATTGGAAAAAGATTGATTCCTGGAGGCAATTTGTTTCAATCGCACTTTAAGGAAACGTTCGCGACGTTCGTTTCCTCAGTTGCCCCCATGAAGAAAGTCCTTTAGCAGCATGCCTTGCTCTGCTTTCTGCACAAGCGAACGCCGACCTGGCCCCCAACATTCTTACAGGCAGTGGAGGGCCCTTCGATTTCGATTCCTCCTGCGGAACGATCACTGATAATGAGCGGCGGGATCAGCGATGGGCTTCAGATTATCTTCAAGTTGCCTTTAGTAGTGGCAATGGATTTGGCATCAGTCAGTTGACGTTCGACGTCACGGCAGTGCCGGACCGAGCAGCACGTTCCTGGTGATCATGGGCCTGTGGAGCTGCTTCTATCGTTAGTTGACGTCGCTGAAGCGCGCAATCAAACTATAGTACGCCATGAAAGCTGCTGACGTGTTGGGCAACAGCTTCCTGCCACGGGCGAGGCACAATGCCCGTAAGCTCAGTGAAGTGGCTGGTATCGAGAGCTGAATAAAGTGGACGCGCGGCGGTGAGCCCGGTCAGGTCGGCAAGCTTGAGTGGATGCACCGGAATGTTCGAATGAAGAGTGCCTGATTCTACAGCGCAGCGCAGGACTTCTTCTCCGTATTCTTTCCAGGTGCAGACACCACTGTTGCACAAATGGACCAGCCCGCCATACGCATTCTCGGCCTGTAGCAGTGCCACTGTCCAGTCTGCAATGTCGGGCGCAAAGGTGGGGCAGGCAGATTTGTCGGAAACGATTTGCACCTCTCCATCGGTGGCCGCCTTGCGTAGCACCCATTGCGGAAATGCAGAACGGCCCGGACCGAACAACCACGACAGGCGCAGCACAAAATGATCGGCTCCCGCAGCCAGCACTCCTTCCTCACCAGCGCGTTTCGATTTTCCGTAGACACTGATCGGTGCCGCCGAATCGGATTCCGAGTAAGGCAAAAACGCACCGCCATCGAACACATAGTCCGTGCTGAACTGCACCATACGCGCGCCTTTGGCAGTGGCGATGGCGGCGATCTTCGCCGGAGCATCACCGTTGACCAGAAATGCCAACCGCTCGTTTATTTCACAATCATCCACTGCAGTGTAACCCGCGGCATTGAGCACCAGGTCAAAATCCTCATTCTTGAGAACGTTTTCGATTTGTATCAGATCTGCCTGATTCATTTCCGCGCGGTCGAGACAACGCACCGCATCATACGTCTCCCGCAACACAGGCAGCAGAGCACTTCCCAGCAAGCCACGGCTGCCAAGCAGAAGCACCTTGCGCGGTGGATCGTGTAATTTCGTAGGGCGCATCAAGCATACAGCGAAGCCGTAGCCGCCGCTATTAGCAAGCAATGCCGTCGGTTCTTTTGAAAAAAATCGGTTCACTCGCGCCGGATCACCAGTATAGTCGGGTCAGAATATTCGATGGATTGCGAACAAAAACAGATCGTTGAAGAGCTCCTGAAATCGTATCAGGAAGCTGGAGGAATCAACAATATTGATGGTGCTAATTATCCATCAAAACGTGCAATGCCCGAGCTGTGCGAAGAACTTTTGCGCGTGCTCTTCCCGGGATTTTTTGAGGAACATGCGTTGTGCGCGAAAGAGACGGAAATGGTCATCTCCGATCGCATGTCAGGAATTCTCGAGCGCATGCGCGTCGAAGTCCATCGCAGCCTGCGCAGTCGTGCTGGTAAAGACGCAGTCGCGGAAAGTGAAACGCACGCGCAGGTGCATCAGATCGTCTGCAGTTTTCTGCGCGATCTTCCGCAGGTGCGCAGTATCCTCAGCACGGATGTGCAGGCCGCTTACGATGGTGATCCTGCCGCAAAGTCGATTGAGGAAATTATTCTTTCTTACCCCTGCATCGAAGCAATCGCAATTCAGCGACTGGCGCACGTTCTCTACAAAGCAAACGTCCCGCTTT